>NZ_JAWRXV010000284.1:0-408 GCF_046534875.1 Paraburkholderia sp. SIMBA_054
GGTGGCCGCGGGCGATCCACCAAATGTAGGCGGGTCGCCATTACCCTGTTGCGCGACGCCGATGCGAATCACCGCCGGCTTGTCGGCATAGGCGTGAACCGCGGCGAGCGACAGCGCCGCCACGGCGAAAAAAGATTTCAGCAGATGGAAATAGCGCATGCGGCAATACCGGTCGATGGAAGGGAAAAGAAGTACGAATGCTCTGGCGGGCAGAGACCTGGCACTACACGTTAGATTCGCGTGCCGTCGAATCCAACCAATCATTGCTGATAAGAAAATCTGCAGTAGTTCGAATCGCGTGACTGAATGCCGGCATGCGGCACGAGCCGCATGCAAGTACGCAATTCCCGATTTGCATAGTTAAATTCGTCGTTTTGCCTGCATGGATTGCATGGCTACCATGCGACG
>NZ_JAWRXV010000285.1:0-407 GCF_046534875.1 Paraburkholderia sp. SIMBA_054
CACGGCAATCACGTGACTCATGTTTGTTGCCAGCGCTCTTGCACTGCGCCTCACCCGCTTCGCGCGCCCGCGTCGCCACACGCCGTGCCAGATAGTCCACCGCCGCCCAGGTGGCAAACTGTGTGTAGGCCGTAGCACCTCACACGCCTCACTTCGGACCGATTGCGCACGCGTTCCACCCTGTAAGAGCGCCAAGCTATACGACGCCACAACCTACACACAGTTTGCCACCTGGGCGGCACATACCGTTCGCTGCCGTTAGCCCATGTACGGGTGTTTGAAGCGGGTGAGACGCACATTCAAAGCGTTGGCAACGCACGCGAACAGAAAGGCTGCCGTGTGAAGCGTAAGACCCTGTAGGGGCCCTCAGGCAAAAACTAGCACTGGCGGTGTGAGCCGCTTTCTTT
>NZ_JAWRXV010000286.1:0-406 GCF_046534875.1 Paraburkholderia sp. SIMBA_054
GTATCACTGCTCGCTGATGGGCCCGACCGACCCGAACCGCTACTACATGTGGGCGGGCGGCGTGGGCAACGACGGCACGGGCGGCGGACCGGTCATCGACAATTCGGAGCTCGGCTACGGCTGGTCGACATACCCGGAAGTGCTGCAAAACGCCGGCATTAGCTGGAAAATCTCTCAGGACGTCGGCACGGGACTCGACGCCAAAGGTTCGTGGGGCTGGACGCCAAACCCGTACATCGGCAATTACGGCGACAACTCGTTGCTCTATTTCAACCAGTACCGCAACGCGCAGCCGGGCAACCCGCTGTACGACAACGCGCGCACGGGCACCAACGCATTGAAGGGCGACGGCTACTTCGACGTTCTGAAGCGCGACGTACAGAACAACGCGCTGCCGCAAGTCTCG
>NZ_JAWRXV010000287.1:0-405 GCF_046534875.1 Paraburkholderia sp. SIMBA_054
CGAATGGTATGTGCCGCCCAGGTGGCAAACTGTGTGTAGGTTGTCGCGTCGTATAGCTTGGCGCTCTTACAGGGTGGTATGCGCGCGCTATCGGTCCGAAGTAAGGCGTGTGCAGTGCTACGGCCTACACACAGTTTGCCACCTGGGCGGCGGCGGAATATCTGGTACGGCATGCTGGATCGCGGGTGCGTGAAGCGGGTGAGGCGCTCATTCAGAGCGTTGGCAACAAACATGAGTCACGTGGTTGCCGTGTGAAGCGTGGGACCGGTTGGGGGCCCTCAGGCAAGCACTAGAACTGGCGGTGTTAGCCGCTTTCTTTTGCCTACTTTGAAGTTGACCCGGTTCGACGGATAGATTTGCAGTTGAGTCTAATGCGGTGTGGCACCTCCCGATAAGGTTGAATCG
>NZ_JAWRXV010000288.1:0-405 GCF_046534875.1 Paraburkholderia sp. SIMBA_054
GGAGCTGGATGTATGTACCTTTCGCCTCGCGGATGCCAGCATTCCTCGCGGATGACAACCCGCCATTCTCTTTATGAATGATCCTGACGCGAGGGTCGAGCTTCCGGGCTTGGTTGCAATAGTGCTTGGCGTGCCCCTCGGTGCTGCCATCGTCAACGACAAGCACCTCTATATCGCCGTTGTAGGAAGACAATGCTGACTGGACCGCAGACTGGAGATACTTTCCTTGATTATAGTAAGGAATGATCACACTAACAGAGTTCATTTTTCCACTACGCTCTTTCATATCCAGGAATCTTTTCAAGAGCTTCAAGGTAAGATTGCTCATTGTGTCGGCCATGCGCCAGTTTGATGAGGCGCTCAGTTCGTCTCTTCGCTTCTACTTGATCGCAAAAGATTTGTCTC
>NZ_JAWRXV010000035.1:0-109026 GCF_046534875.1 Paraburkholderia sp. SIMBA_054
TTAACAGGGGTGCCGTCACTACCGTTGCGCGTAAACGTCAGATCGGCGCGCGGTACACCGATTTATGCAACAACGCCAGTGCGCGTGTCGAGGTTGCGGCCGCGATTCAGATGGTCGTCGATTTCGGCCGCACAGCCGATCATCCGGCCATACAGGAACACGGTGAACGCAGCCGTTTCGAGGGCCTTTTCCGGGAGCGCACCCGCCCGATAGCGGGCCCACAACATCTTCAGCAACACCGAGGCGATGACCGCGTCGACGTTGACGGCGAACACGTTACGCGTGACCTGTTCGTCGTAAAGCGCCTGGACCAGCGCGCGATAGTAGTTGTGGAACACGTTGTATTCGCCGCGCGCCTCGAACCGCTGCCGCACGAATGCCTCGCGCGGATCGATGTTGACGGGCTTACCCTTGAACACAGGATGGTTGATGCACGGGAGCGCTGCCAGGGGCACGCCCAGTTCCTTGCGTTGCGCCCGCACGTCGCCGTAGGCGCGCGCGAAATCCGACGCCATCGCCTTCAGGTCGAGACCGTGCGACGGGTCACCCGGATCGATGATGGGTGCATCGCGGAAACGCTCCAACAGGAACGACACGCCCTCGAAGCCGTTGCCGCCATGCGCGTAGCCGGCATGAGTCAGGAACCCGACCATCGCCTTGTTCAACTGCACGCGTTCCGGCGTCTCTGGACCGTCCGCGGACACCGCGCCCTTCGCTCCTTGCGCGGATATCGCGCCCGGCCCGTTCGTGAGCAGCAGGCCCACAAGTGTCTGGAAACCAAACAGGTCCGTGTCATCGGGCATGTCTCCGAGCAAAGCGGTACAAGCGACCTCCGTCAGCGAGCGCTGTCCGAGAATCTGTTCCATTGGAACGCCGCAAAAACGCTCCGCTTCGTGCCGACTCGCCTCAACCGATGCGCCAATCAACGTGCCGAACAGATGCATCCACCACGGCAGCGCTTCGACCGTGAGCCGTGACACGCGCTTGCGCATGAGCGGCCCCCACGCAAGCGTCGCGGCGATCGCGGCGAGCACCGCGTCGGCTGTCGGCGGTCTGTCGAGCGATTGCAGATAACGGATGAAGACGGACTTCGCGCCTCTTTGGACAAGACCGGCCAACATCGCCTCGGCCTGTGCATCTGGTTCCGCGCAGGTGAGCGACGCCCGCATCCCGTAATCGGCGCACAGCGTGGCAGGGTCGAACGCTTCGTCGAGCGCGTCGCGCAGTTCTGCAGACGTGCCGAGATCGACGAGCATTCGCAAGGCGACGCACGCACCCGCCACACGACGCGGCCCGACGATGCTCGCGGCAGCAGCAAGCACGCTGTTCGGCGCGTTGCCTGCTTCGCGCGCCGCCTGCGCAGCGGTGAGCGTCGCGTCGCCATGCAGATTGACGAGGGCGCCGACCGCGACGCTGACAAGCTTCGCGTCGTTTTCGCCGCCGGGCTCGTGAAGCAGCGCGAGGCACAGGTTCGACTCCAGCGAGTTCTGCGCGGCCTGCAGTACCGGCAGGCCATGCAGGCTCGTCACCTGGCTGCCAGGGTCCATCGGGAGGCGCCTGACGCGTCCTTCATGTTCTGACGCGGCAGCACGATACCGACTTGCTGGTTCAGCGCGGCAATCTGCGTGTCATACGGCGGCATCGCCGTGACCACCGGCAAGTCGAGTGTCACGGGCAACGCAAGTCCCCGCGACGAGCGGAACCACGGTTTCAGCGCGAGATCACCCTCGGGTGCGAAGTCGGGCCGGGTGCCGTTCTCGCGCATCACTGCCGTGAGCGCCGCTGGAATGTGGGCGATGTTCGTCACAAGCGCACCCTTTGCGCTGCATACAGGATCATCCGGCATGAACGGGCGATCGACGCCGAACTTGTCGAGGAACCAGCGCTCCTTGCCGGCGGCATCGTCATGCCCGCCGGCCAGTGCACCCGCGTGGCCGACCGCGCGCGTCAGCTTCTGCTTCCAGCGGCCGACGACGCACGCCACCACCGGCTTGCCGAACTGCGCATCGAGTTCGTAGTAGCCACCCGGTTCCGAATACAGCACGGCCGCCTTGCTGCGCGCGTCGTTGGCCAGCGCGAACGCAAACTCCGGCGCTGCGAAGTGGATGTAGACGTCCTTGCCACTCGACATCAGCGTGGTCGTGCCCCAGCCGGCCATACGCAGGTAGGTGGCAATCGTCGTCGTGAAGTTGCCCGAATTTGAGAAGATGGCTATCGAGCCTTTCTTCAGTGCCTCGTCGGGACTGTCGCCGCCAAGCGCGCCGCCAATGCGCACGCGATTCCACGAATCGGCGACACCCAGGCTATTGCCGCCGAAGATGTCGATCCCGTTCTGCTGCCCCATCGCGCGAATTTCGCGCGAATCGTGCACGGACAGCTTCTCCGTGACGATGAAGATCTTCTTGAGGTCCGGGTTGACGCGAATCAGTTCCGCGACACCATCGCGTGCCGCAGACGGAGGCAGATACACGACGCCGCAGTTGAAGCGGTGCCCGTCCTGCAGACCCTCCAGTACATTGTTGTACACGGGAATATCGCCAACCCGCGTCTCTAGCACCTGCCCGCGGCGTCCAGGCGACGTGCCGAACACCACGTTCCCGCCGGAATACGCGTGGCCGACGGGCGTCACCTGCCGCGATTCGCCGCCGAGTATGTTCAGTACGCAAACCCGATCCTCGCGGCTCGCCGCCTGCGCGAGCGAACTGATGCCGACGTAGTAGCGGAAATCGCCTACACCCTGATTGAACATGTTTGCCTCCAGATTTGTCTGTGCGTCCAGACGTGTTGTGATGTGTCGAGACGCGTTGCGCTCGCCGCGTCAAGCCGGCGCGCTTTCGTCCCGCACCGCATTCAACGTCGCAGCGATCTGCTCGCGGCCGCCCGCTTTCATCCATGCGTCCGCCGCTCTCGCGTACTGGATCACCTCGCTGATGTCCGAGTCGAAGCCGAAAATGCTGTACGGCAAGCCCAGCGCATCGCAGGTATCGCGCATCGCGCCCATGCCACGCACGAGGTTCGGGCCGCCGCGTCCGATCACCACGTACAGCGGCGTCGGCCCGTTCTGGCTGAAGTGCTCGCGCAATGCGTCGGCCATGGCGCGCAAGGTCTCGAAGATGTCGGTGTTGTTCGACTTGCCGCCAACGATGAAAAGCACGTTGGTCTGCTTCAGCCAATGCCGAAAGCAGATTCGCGCTACTTCCTTCATCTTTTCGTACGGCGGATTGCCGCCGAAGTCAGATGAAATGATCGCGTCGTCGCCGAGCATTTCCGACACCAGCGAATTGGCGCCGCCGCCGAAGGTCGGCGCGAGGATCGTGCCGCGCTCGTTGATCACGTAGACGTCGCTTTGCCCCTGGTAAGTCCGCAACTGGTTGATCTCCGATTCGAAATCCGAGTAATCAACCGAGAACAGATGCGCGGGCAGGTTAAGCCGTTGCCAGCGGACGTCGTCGCGATCGAAACCGCATTTGAAATCGCATGCGACCGGCATGACGCGGCCATCGCGGCCGGGCTGCATGCGGATCGGGTTGAGTTCGAGCGTAGTCATGCCGAAGTTGTGATACAGCTCCCACAGCTTCGGCAGGTGTTGAATCAGAGGCGAAATAATTTCCCTCGGTGCATTGAGACGCGACAGCGCGTTGGCAACCACGAACGCCTTGAGACCCGTCAGCGGATCGAAGGGCACATGCGCGATCATGTCCGCGTCGAGTTCTTCGATGTCAACACCGCCGTGATGCGTAAGCGTCATTGTCGGAGCACGGAAGTGGGTCGAATCCGTGATCGAGAAGTACACTTCGTGCTCTGCCGGAACCGCGCCCTCAAAGGTCACGCCATTCGCTTTGGCTGTCTGGTGGCCATGCGTGTGTTCGACGAAATAGAGCCGCTCCTTTTCCTTGAGCGCCGTTCGCAGGTCACTGGCGCGCCCGACCAGTCCAGCCTTCCCTTTCTTGCCCACGCCGCCCTTGAATACCGGCTTGACGAACACCGAGCCGTGACGATCGATCAACGCCTTGATTTGCTCTTCGCTGGCGTCGGGCCCCAGCACCTCCGAAGCGGGAAAACCGCCGAACTCCAACAACTGTGAGCCATACAACATACCGGTGACTTGCATGTCGTCTCCTTGCGAGTTGTTTCGTGGATGGCTTGCGAGCCAATATTGCCCAGGCAGTACTGCACGTTCGATGCGGCCATCAAAGGGCCTACGCGTCCAGGCCCGCGCAACACGGTCACGGGAGTGACCAAAGGCTGGGGGCTAGAGGTGTCTGTTAACTACGAGGCGGAAAGGCAAACATCATCAGGTGTCGTCTCCGAAGTGGCGGCTTCGTGGCCGCTTGAAGGAAGGCCGGTAAGCGTGTATAGGGCAAGTCCTATGCCATTGCGCCGTCTGCCAATGAATTTCTCAAGCGATTGATTTAATGAGTTGTTTCTCTCGAGACAGAGTCGCGATATGCCGCTGGATTCGGAAAACTCAGAAAACAGTCGTCTGCGCAGGCTGAGATTTCAGTCATGCGTGTGCGATGAAAACGCAAACCCTGCCGAGCTTATGGGCCGAGCCCGAACGGTTCGCGCAGGGCGTTTCTGCGATAAAGCACAAGTGTCGCGACCAGTCCGCACGCGGCGGCGGCGGATAGCCACAGACCCGGCGCCGCTTTGTTGCCCGTAGCGTCGACCAGATAGGTCGAAATCGCCGGCGTAAAGCCGCCGATGGTCGTTGCAAGACTGTAGGCGAACGAGAAGCCTGCGGTACGCGCGGCCGGCGGCATCAGTTCGGTCAGCGCCGCCACCATCGCGCCGTTGTAGGACGCGTAGATGAACGACAGCGACAATTCGACCGCAAGCAGCCGGCTGAACGCCGTTGCGTGGGTCAGCCATTGCATGGCCGGATAGACGGTTATGATCGCCAGCGCAGTGGATGCGATCAGCACCGGGCGCCGCCCTATTCGATCGGACAATGCGCCGCTAAGTGGCAGCCAGAATAGATTTGAGACGCCGACGCAAAGCGTGACAACAAAGGTATCCGCCGACGAAAGTCCGAGCACGTCCTTGCCGAAAGTCGGCGTATAGGCGGTGATGAGATAAAACGCGACGGTCGTCATCATGACGAGGCCCATGCCGGCAATCAGCACACGCCAGTTGCTGAACATCGACGTAACGATGGTCGTCATCGGCGGGTGGCTTTTACGCGCAAGGAAGTCGTCGGTCTCGTGGATGGAGCGGCGGATGATAACCAGAAAGGGCACGAAAGCGCAGCCGATCAGGAATGGCACGCGCCAGCCCCACGCGCTCATCTGGTCGGGGAGCAGGAGGCGCGGCAGCAACACGCCGATCAGCGAGGCAACGACGACAGCAAGTTGCTGACTACCCGATTGCCACGAACAGTAGAAACCTTTATGCCCGGCAGGCGCGATCTCCGACAGGTACACCGAAACACCACCGGGCTCCGCACCAGCCGAAAAACCTTGCAGCAGCCGGCCGAACAATACCAGCATGGGAGCGGTGAGACCGATTTGCGCGTAGCCCGGCGTGAATGCAACCGTTGCCGTCCCGACCGCCATCATGAGAACCGTGAGGATAAGCCCCTCGCGTCTTCCGTAACGATCGATGTACGCGCCGAGCACGATAGCGCCGACTGGCCGCATAAGGAAACCGGCGCCGAAAACCGATAACGAAAGCATCAACGACGCAAAATCGCTGTCTGCTGGGAAATACGTTCTGGCGATGGCCGACGCGTAGTAGCCATAGACCATGAAATCGTACATCTCAAGAAAGTTGCCACTGGTGACCCGCAAGACGGAGCGGAGTCTTGACTCTCGAGGCGAAGCTGACATTAATACACTCATGTGAATGACGTGACCGTGCGAGGCGAGCGCGGCGCACAGCGTGTCCGTGCCGGCGCTTCAGCCGGACATCGACGGGCAGATACTCGCGCCGTTCCTGAATCGGCGCAAAGAACGCACATGAGCCTCGCGACGCCGGCGCCTGCACTGCCTCGTCCGATATCTGGCCGTTTGCGATAACCTGGCCAATGGACCCTCTTTGTGGCAGACAGGACCGCTTACGAACCACCGCCGACAGATTGTGTCCCCGCTGTTTGCGTCGTCGCGCCGCAATCGGCGACAAATTTCGCATGCAGTGCTTTCTCCGCGCGCGTAATATCCCGCGGATATTCTTGATCGTTTCTCGCCGGCTGATAACCGACCGATTCAAGTTCAGATAGCTCTCGCATCAGATCGCGATGAGTGACCTCGCCTGTGACAGGCGCGAACGGGTATGCGTGACATTCCGCTGCCGAAAGTTTTCCCATTGCGCTTGCGGACGCACTTATCAGCATCAATGCAACAATTGAGGCGAGTTTCAACTTGCTATTCATTCCAGACTCCCGTTCGTGACAAATGGCGCAGTCCCATCGTCATCGAGCGCATGCAAATGAACGCTTGACGACGTGAGTGCGCAATCACGATAGCGCTTCACTTCGTGCGATCGGAGGTCTTAAAGATGAAAGTTAATTCACGCTAGCCGCTCGCGATCCGCGGTCCGGCGTATCAATTGAACGGTGCAACCCAGGGGAACATCGAGGATATCGACGGACATGTCGTGCATGGCGGCAATCGCGTAGGTAAGGCTCAATCCCAAGCCACTGCCTGGCTTGTTCCGGCTCTCTTCCGCGCGATAGAAGCGACGGAAGACAGATTGCCGGTCCGCGGCAGGAATGCCCGGTCCCGTATCGGCAATGCGAATGCCGAAAGCGGCTCCTTCGCGAAACGGCTCGATCCGTACATGACCGCCGTGCGGCGTAAACTTGATCGCGTTCTCCAACAGGTTGCCAAGCGCCTCGAACAGGAGGTTCGGTTCACCACGCATCGAAAGCCGTCCGCAATCTCCACGGCGATAGTCGAACGTCACGGACTTTTCGTCGGCCATCGGTTCGTACAATTCGACCACGTCGTCCATGACCGCCGCGAGGTCGATATCGACGAACGACGCAGCGCGAGCGCCGCTTTCGATCTCCGAGATACGCAGCAACGCGTTGAAGGTGCGCAAGAGTCCGTGCAGTTCGTCGATCGCATCGTCGATCACCGCGCGGTAGTCCGCCGGATCGTGCGCGCGGCGCTGCGCCCGCTCGAGGCTCGCCAGCAGTCTTGTCAACGGCGTGCGAAGGTCGTGCGCGATGGCATCGCAAACGCCTTTGACTTCGTGCATGAGTCGCTCGATATCGTCGAGCATCCGGTTGACGACCATCACGAGCCGGCCCACTTCGTCGCTCTCGGTGGCAAGCGGAAGCCGCCCCGTCAAGTCGCCTTCCATCACTATCTTGATCGACGCCGTCAGCTTGTCGAGCCGGCGCACGGCAGCCGTACCGAACGCGATCGCGCTCGCCATGCCGATCGCAAGCATCGCGACTCCAGCGATTACCAGGGCGTGCAGCAATTCTTCATCGAAGTGGTCAATATCGCGCGTCACCTGGCATTGCAGCGCGACACGGCCGGCATCCAGGCGTTCGGCGATGCAGCGCGCAGGCGATCCGCTCACGCTCTCCGTGGACAGGATACGCATCGAGAAAGGCTTGCCGAACTGGGGAATCGGCGGCCGATCACCGGTGTAGGCACCGGCGATGCGCCGGCCTTGCGCGTCGAAAAGCGCGAATGGAAACTGGCCGCGCGGATCGATAGTGGTATGGTGCTCAATGGCTGCGGCGACGTTTTGCGGCGGCTGGCGCAGCAATGCTGCGTGCTCGCGCATGAGCCAGTCGTCAACGCGCTCCAGGTCGAAGCCTGTGATCTGGATGTAAAGGTAGCCGAACAGCAGCACCTGGACGACGCCAAAGGCGGTCACGAACATTGCCGCAAGACGAAAACCGGTCGTGCGGCTAAGCTCAATCAGGCGCACGGAACCGGTATCCCGAACCGCGAACGGTTTCAATCAGATTCATCGTACCTTCCGGGTCCAGCTTTTTTCTAAGCCGGCTGATATGCACATCGATGACGTTGGTTCTTTCTTCCAGCCGGTAATCCCAGACCGCTTCAAAGAGCATCGTGCGGCTAACGATCTGCCCGGCGTGCCGCATCATGAATTCGAGCAGCCGGTATTCGCGCGGCAGGAGGCTTACCTGGCGCCCTGCGCAGGTCACCTCACGTGCGAGCAAATCGACATTCAGTGCGCCCACGCGGTAATGGTGGACCGCCTTAGGCGCATCGTGGCGTCGTGTCAACGCATCGAGCCGCGCCGTGAGTTCGATGAATTCGAACGGCTTGGTCAGGTAGTCGTCGCCGCCCGAGCGCAGTCCGCGCACGCGCTCGTCCACTGCCGACAGCGCGCTTAGTATCAGCACAGGCGTCCTGATGCCAGCGCCGCGTAAGACCTTCAGGACCGCCAGCCCGTCAAGATCGCCGCCGAGCATCCGGTCGAGCACGATCGCATCGAACCGCTCGGCGGCCGCGAGCAGCAGTCCTTCGTTGCCCGTTTGCGCGGTGCGGATTGAATAGCCGTGATCTGACAGCGCGCCGACAATTTCGTCGAGCGTCTGCCGGTCATCCTCGACAATGAGTATGTTTGTCATGTAGCAGATCAGGAAACGTTGCCGTGGAAGCGCCGCCGGCAACATGCACGCGCCGCGGCCAGCAATTGTCAGCCAGTAGAATAACGCGCTGTCGACAGAGTCTATATTTGAGCCATGCGCATACTTATCGCCGAAGACGACGCGCGCACGAGCCGCATTCTCGCGCGCGGCCTCACAGAAAGCGGTCATATCGTCGATACGACGGGTGACGGCGCGACCGCCCTCGCCCTCGTGCTCGAAGGCATTTATACGGTAGTGGTGACGGATCGGCGTCTTCCATCGCTTGACGGCCTCGAATGGGTTCGCCGCCTGCGCGCCGAACGCAACGCGACACCCGTACTGATGCTGTCGGCCCTCGCGAGCGCAAACGATCACACTGATGGCCTGCGCGCCGGCTGCGATGATTACCTTGCGAAGCCCTATGTGTTTGCCGAGCTGCTCGCTCGCGTCGAGGCGCTGGCCCGGCGACGCGACGCGTTGTATGCCCACGACACGCTGCGCATCGGCGATCTGACAATCGCGGTCCAGGAACGCACCGCAACGCGCGGCGGGCGCGATCTGAACTTGCAGCGTCGCGAATTCCTGTTGCTCGAATGCCTTGCGCGCAATGCGAGGCACGTCGTAACCCGCAGCATGTTGCTCGAAGCGGCCTGGCCATACGAATTCGAGCCGCGTGCGAATGTGATCGACATGCACATCAATCGTCTGCGTAACAAAGTCGATAAAGGCTTTCCGGTCGCGCTGATTCATACCGTCGTCGGGGCGGGCTACGTACTCAAACCCGATAATGGTACGCGCGCCCCTTGATCCGATGCCACATTAAATTTATTTAATGTTCGGGCGACATTGTCGAAAGCAGGTCGCCATTAGGCTAGCGAAGTTTCTGTCTCCTAGAGCATTCAGATGCTTCGTTTCCGGCTTGCCATCGCATGGCTGCTTCTCCTGACTGCGTTGGCCGGGTGCTCACTCGTTCCCGCATACCATCGTCCCGCGACGCCTACGCCCACGCAATGGGACGGAGCGGACGCGTCGTCGCTCGCTGGCACGCTGCCCGTCGAAAGCGGCTGGTGGCGCGCGTATGACGACACGACGCTCGATGCACTCGTCGGGCGCTGCCTCGCGCATAACTTCACGCTGGCCAATGCCGTCGCGACGGTGGACGAGGCTCGCGCGAACGCCGAGCGCGCGGGCGCCCCACTCTTCCCCGCACTGACGCTGAATGGCACATTCCAGCGTGGCCATAACCCCACTAGCAATTCGAGTGCGGGAAAGCAGAATCTCTTTGCGCAAGCAAGCTACGAAGTGGACTTCTGGGGCCTGAATCGTGCGAATGCGAGTGCCGCGGACATGATTGCGCGTGCGTCCGGCTTCGACCGCGACACCGTCGCGCTGACGTTAACTGCATCGGTCGCCGACACGTATTTTCAGGTGCAATCGTTGCGGCGGCGCGTTGCACTCGCGCAAGCGGTAGCCGACGACGCCAGCAAACTGCTCACACTCGTGCTCGCGCAGCAAGCGGTGGGCGTCGCTACGGAGCTGCAGGTCCAACAGCAGCGCAATGCGCTTTCAACATTCAACGCAGCCGTACCGGTTCTTCAACAACAGCTCGAACAGAACATGCATCTGCTTGCGACGCTTGTGGGTGAAGCGCCAGAGCAATTCAAGGTCCCGGACGTTGCACTCGGAGGGATCACGATTCCCGAACCGCGCCCAAACCTGCCCGCGACGCTGCTCGAAATTCGCCCCGACATCCGCGCGCAAGAAGCGAGGCTCGAGGCCGCCAACTTCGATGTCGGCGCCGCGCGTGCCGCCTTCTTTCCGAATCTCGTCCTGACAGCCGCGGGCGGCTTCGGTACGAACTCGCTATCGAACTTTCTCTCGAACCCGCTCGGCGCTGTGGGCGCATCGCTCATTGCACCGTTGTTCGAGGGCGGTGCATTGACCGGACAGCTTCACATGAATCAGGCCGCCGTACGGCAGGCCGTGGCCAACTACCGGCAGACGGTCATCGCGGCTTTCCAGGACGTCGAGGATTCGCTCTCCGCAGCGGCGGGCCAACGCCAGGCAGAAGGCGCAGATACCGATGCTGCCGACGCCGCGCGCAAGGCCGCGTTGCTCGCACGACAGCAATACACGGCGGGCACCGTCGATTTCCTCACCGTGCTCGATGCCGAGCGCACCCGCTACCAGTCCGAAGACACGCTTGCGCAAGCGCGGCTCGCGCGGCTGCAAGCGTCGGTGAGCCTGTTTCGCGCGTTCGGCGGCGGCTATGGTGCGAGCGAGACCGAGCCGCTTAACGCGAACACCGGCGGCAGTCCTCAACACCCGCAAACACCCGAACTGGCGGCACGCACACCGCCTGGTCCGTTGATGGAGCCCAGTGCACAATGAATGAAGTCGTCGATGAGATTTGTCTGGAACGAGATACGCGCAAGCGCCGGCGTGCCGCTATTATCGCCCTGCTGCTTCTTGGCCTCGTCATCGCACTTGCCTGGCGGCTCTGGCCGCGGCATCCGGTGGCTGCCCCAGTGGCCGCGATCCCCGTCGATGCCGGCACGGCGATCGTCGCCGATTTTCCAATCCGCGTGGTCGCCGTCGGCACCGTCGTGCCACTGAATATGACCGATGTGAAAGTGCGTGTCGATGGCCAGTTGCAACGCATTGCGTTTCGCGAGGGTCAGGATGTGAAGGCCGGCGAGTTACTCGCGCAACTCGATCAAGGCCCGCTCACAGCGCAACTGGAGCAGGCGGAAGCCACGCTTCGCAAGGACAGCGCGACGCTCGACAATGCGCGGCTCGATTACCAGCGCTATACGAAGCTCGCGCCGATCGGCGCTGCGACGACGCAAATGGTGGATAGCGCGAAGGCGAAAGTCGATGAGTTGCAAGCGACCGTTGCCGCCGATGCGGCCATCGTGCGCAACGACCGCCTGCAACTCGGCTTCACGAAGCTCGTTGCCCCGTTCGACGGACGCGTCGGCGCACGGGAGGCGGACGTGGGCGCAATCGTGCATACGACCGACACGACAGGGATCGTCGCGGTTACGCAGATGGCGCCGATCCAGGTGCAGTTCTCGGTTCCCCAGGACGTGCTGCCGCAATTAGTCTCGAGAGACAAGAGGGGCGCGCTGCCCGTCACAGTCACCGCGCGTTCGGGCGGCCCCGCGCTCGCCCAGGGCTCGCTTGTTTTCATCGATAGCCGCGTCGATCCCGCCAGCGGGCAGGTCATGCTGAAAGCCTCATTCCCGAATGCCGACCGCACGCTGTGGCCCGGCCAGTTCGTCGATGCGCGCCTTCTGCTGCGGACCGAAACAAACCGCATCGCCTTGCCGAGCCGCGCAATTATGAACACGCAAGACGGATCACAGGTTTATGTGGTGGCGGCGAACGGCACGGCGCAGCTTCGTCCCGTCAAGACGGGCGTTACTGTCGACGGCATGACGGAAGTGACGCATGGCGTGCAGGCCGGCGACACGGTCGTGTTCGACGGACAGAGCCGGCTGAACCCGGGTGTGCATGTTATGGTCAAGACCGTCGATGCGAAAGCCGCCGCCGGAACCGGCGCAAGCGCACCGGCGAATACGGAACTGCCTTCATGAAGCTGCTCGAGTTGCTCATTCAACGGCGTGTCGCCACGTCCTTTCTCGCCATCGCCGTGGTGCTGGTCGGTCTAGTCGCGTATTTTCAGCTGCCGGTCGCGCCTTTGCCGCAGGTCGATTTTCCGACCATTCAGGTAACGGCGCAGTTGCCCGGCGCCAGCGCGGAAACGATGGCGACCGCGGTAGCGACGCCGCTCGAGCGGCAACTGTCGAACATCTCGGGCGTCACGCAGATGACCTCGTCCAGTTCGCTCGGCACGACGAGTATCGTCATTCAGTTCGATCTGTCGCGCGATATCAACGGCGCGGCGCAAGACGTGCAGACTGCGATCAACGCGGCTGGCGGCATGCTGCCCAAGGACTTGCCGAATCCGCCTACCTACCAGAAAGTCAATCCCGCCGACTTCACGATCATGTCGATCGCGCTGACGTCGCCTACCCTGCCCTTGACGCAGCTCGACAGCTACGCCGAAGATTTCCTCGCGCAGCAGATTTCCCAGATGCCTGGTGTCGGCCTAGTCGATTACCACGGGCAGCAGCGTCCGGCGCTGCGCATCCGGCTCGACCCCGACAGGCTTGCTGCGCGCGGGCTCACACTCGAAGACGTGCGCTCGTTGGTCGGCGTCGAAACCGTCAATGCGCCCAAAGGCACGCTGAACGGACCGGACCGCTCGGTCGTGCTCAATGCGACCGACCAGTTGATGGCGGCAAAACAATACGCTGCGATGGTCGTCGCATACAAGAACGGCGCAGCGATACGCGTCAGCGATCTTGGGGACGTCATCGACGGCCCGGAAGACATGCACCAGGCCGCGTGGCTGCAGCGCGAGCCGGCTATCGTTCTGGATATCCACAAGCAACCGGGCTTCAACGTCGTGCAGACGATCCGCAATATCGAGGCGCGCCTGCCCGCGCTCGAAGCGGGGCTGCCTGCGGCGGCCCACGTGCATGTCGTCGGTGACCGCACGCAGACGATCGATGCCTCCGTCCATGACGTGCAATTCACGCTGATGCTGACCATCGCGCTCGTCGTGATGGTGATCTTCGTCTTTCTGCGCAACGTGTGGGCGACCGTCATTCCGAGCCTGACGATCCCGCTGTCGATCATTGCGACATTCGGCGCAATGCATCTTCTCGGCTACAGCCTCGACAATCTGTCGCTGATGGGGCTAACCATTGCGGTGGGGTTCGTCGTCGACGATGCCATCGTCGTTATCGAAAACGTGATGCGCCATGTGGAGGAAGGCGTCCCGCCGATGCGCGCAGCGCTCCTGGGCGTGATGGAAGTGCGCTTTACGATCGTCTCGATGACGATCTCGCTGATCGCGGTGTTCATCCCGATCCTGCTGATGGGCGGCATCGTCGGCCGGCTGTTTCGCGAGTTCGCCGTGACGATCAGCGTGGCGATAGTGATGTCGGCTTTCGTGTCGCTGATGGTCACACCGATGCTGTGCGGCTGGCTGGTTCGCGCGCCCGCCGAGGGCAACCCGAATGGCCGCATGCGATGCCTCGAAAGATGGCTCGAGGCCGGTTTTCGCCGGACCGAACAGCGCTATGAGCGCGCGCTAGACTGGGTGCTCAGGCGCCAACGCCTGATGCTCGTGGTGATGATCGTGACGGTCGCTGCGACGGGCGTGCTGTTCGTCCAGATCCCAAAGGGCTTCTTTCCGCAGGAGGACTCGGGGCTGATCATGGGCATCGCTCAGGCGACGCCCGATATTTCTCCCACCGCAATGTCGGCAAAAATGCGGCGGCTCGGCGACATCATCATGACCGATCCCGCAGTGGACAACGTGTACTACTGGATCGGGCCGACACCGACGATCAGCCAGGGTCGCCTGATGATCAACCTGAAGCCGTTCGGCCAGCGCACCGCGAACGCGACACAGGTTCTTGCGCGTCTGAAGCGGCAGACGACGGGTGTGCAAGGCATCGCCTTGTCGATGCAGGTGCGCCAGGACATCCAGGTAGGCGGCCGGATGAGCGCCGCACAATACCAGTACACGTTGCAGGATTCGAACCTCGCTGAACTCGCGCATTGGTCGCAGGTGCTGACGAAACGCTTCGCGACGCTGCCGCAACTCACCGATGTGTCGTCTGACCTGCAGGCCTCGGCGACCAGCGCAACGCTCGTCATCGATCGCGATACGGCATCACGTCTCGGCATCACCGCGCAGATGATCGACGACACGCTCTATGACGCTTTCGGCCAGCGGCAGGTCGCAACGATGTTCACGCAGCTGAACCAGTATCACGTCGTCGAGGAAGTGGACCCGAAGTTTCAGCTCACGACTGACGCGCTCTCGCGACTCTATATCCGCTCGCCCACGACGCAAGGGCTTGTGCCGCTTAACCTGATTGCGCGGGTTTCGAATGAGGTCGCGCCGATTTCCGTCAACCACCAGGGGCTGTTTCCGTCCGTGACGATCACCTACAACCTCGCTCCGGGTGAGTCGCTCGGCAACGCCGTCGCGGCCATCCGCCAAGCCGAGGCAGCGGCCGGCGCACCCGATACACTGACGGGGACGTTCCAGGGCACCGCGCAAGCATTCCAGGCTTCGCTCGCCAGCGAGCCATATCTGATCGCCGCCGCGCTTGTGGTCGTGTATCTGATTCTGGGCGTGCTTTATGAAAGCCCGATCCATCCGCTGACCATCATTTCGACGCTGCCGTCGGCTGGACTCGGCGCACTGCTCGCACTGATGCTGTGCGGGCAGGACCTGTCGATCATGGGACTCATAGGCATCATCCTGCTGATCGGTATCGTGAAGAAGAACGCCATCATGATGATCGACTTCGCCGTCGTTGCCGAGCGCGAGCAGGGCCTGTCACCGTTAAAGGCCATCCGGCAGGCGTGCGTCCTGCGTTTCAGGCCGATCATGATGACCACGCTGGCCGCGCTGTTCGGCGCGGTGCCGCTTGCACTCGGCCATGGCGCGGGCGCCGAACTGCGCGTGCCGCTTGGCATCTCAATCGTCGGCGGGCTGATTGTTTCGCAGATGCTGACGCTCTTCACCACCCCCGTCATCTATCTCTGCTTCCATCGTCTGACGGGTCGCTGGCGGACCGCGCGCAATGCGCGCTTCTCACCGTCGGCGGAATGAGCTTATGGCGGAACTGGCGCCTGTATTTGTAAAGAAAGTTTCATCGGCGCATCGCGCTATTTCAGAATGCGACGGATCGTGCAGTCCATAATCTTCTTGTCCTAACGTTCGAGGAGCCCACGATGCAGCGCCCAATGAGCGTCGAAGTCATCGACGAGTATGGAGAACAGGCGGTCCGAATTGCGATCGATGATGCCGTGGCATTGCTCGGCGCTGAAGACATCGATGCACTGATCCAGCATTTGAGCTACATTCGCGCCGGGATGCAGCCCGAAGTGCAGAAAGTGCCCTCTCGCGCGCAGCAATACGTGCTCGAGATGGACCCATGCTGGCACTCCGAAAAGCATCCGTTGTATGACGGCGCTGTAGTGATGCTTCGGCATAGCGGACTAGGGTGGTCAGCCTTCGCATTGCCCACGCACAGCCTGCAGAAGCTGCGCGACACTTTGACGCAGCACCTCGCCGCCCTCGAAGCAGAGCATTGCATGCCAAATTAGTCGCGTCTACAGCAGGCGCGCTGCGTACGGCCATTCGCATCTAACCTAGCGCTCGCGCGGGAACGCCCACGCGGCAGCGACTCATGAAAATTAAAATAATTTTCATGAAACTGATATCCGATCGAGATGACGGTTCCGTTAAGCTTTTATCATGGTCCCAACTCCACCCTGGCTTCAGCATTAAAAGGCCTCTGGCCATGCTTCGAGTGGGGACCGATAAATCTGAGTATGGCATCATGTAACCTCCTCGCTAACCTGCCGCGTCACGCGTCCACCCTGGCCGGGTCGCTGCGGCGTACGGAACGACCAATGTCGCGCGTGCTGACTATCGAAGATGACGAAATCACCGCTAAAGAAATTGTCGGTGAGCTTAAAGAGCGTGGCTTCGCCGTCGATTGGGTTGCCAACGGCCGTGAAGGGATGGCGCGCGCGTTCAGTGAAGACTACGACGTGATTACGTTGGACCGGATGCTGCCCGGGGTTGACGGCCTCACCATACTCACGACCATGCGCAGCATCGGGGTTCAAACGCCCGTGCTGATGCTGAGTGCGCTCGGCGACGTCGACGAACGCATTCGCGGCTTGCGCGCCGGCGGCGACGACTATCTGACGAAGCCTTTTGACCCCGATGAAATGACCGCGCGCATCGAGGTACTGCTGCGTCGCCGGCAGGCGCGGCCGCCACAATCGGAACCGACGCTGACAGTCGGACCTCTCGAACTCGATCTGATCGCACGCACCGTCAAACGCGACGGCGAAGAGATTCCGCTGCTGCCTACGGAATATCGCGTGCTCGAATACATGATGCGCCACGCTGGTCAGACGATTACACGGACTATGCTGTTCGAAGCGGTGTGGGGGTACCATTTCGATCCCGGCACGAACCTCATCGACGTCCATATGGGCCGCCTGCGCAAGAAAATCGACCCGCCGGGCGTTAAACTGATGATTCAGACGGTGCGGGGATCGGGTTACCTGTTAGGATAGCGAGACTTTGACGGACGTTTCTTCCTCCGCCCAGCCGGCGATCGGCGGCCGCTGGCATTCCAGCATCGTTCGCCTGCTCACGATCTACGCGGTGATCTTTTCCATCCTGGTAATGCTGCTGCTCGGTCTGGTTGGCCGCGCGGTCACTTCTGCGATGGAGCGTGACATCGATGCCGTGCTGCACTGGCAGTTGATCTATTTCGACTCCTTTCCAGTCAGCGAACTGGCCGAAGCAGTTCGTCGGCGCAGCGAGCATGAGCGCATGCATCCGAACTACTACGGGTTGTTCGCCGCGGACGGCCGAACGCTCGCTGGCGACATACTCGTGCGCCCGCAATCCGTCCCCGTGAGTCGCGACGGCGTGACGCTCACATTGAGACTGGATGCGTCGGGTAGCGACTCCAGTCCCATGGTGCGCGCGATGGCCGAGCGCCGCGCCAACGGCGAGACACTCGTAGTGGCGCGCGACCTCACGAGCATCTTGCGCATGCGCCACACGATCATCAACGCGCTGATTGCCGGCGGCATCCTGTGCATGACCGCGGGCGTGCTAGGTGCGTTTGCCCTGAGCGTCAAACAGGTCAGGCGGCTTAAGGCTGTCCGGCGCGTGACGCAACGGATCGCACAAGGCGATCTTGGACAACGTCTGCCTATCGGCGGGCGCGATGAGATCGACATGCTCGCGCATCTTGTCAACCACATGCTCGCCGAAGTCGAGCGGCTGATGAACGAGGTGAAAGGCGCGTGCGATGGCATCGCGCATGACCTGCGCACACCGCTTGCGCGTGTGCGCACTTTGTTGATACGAATCGACGAGCGCACTCACAGCGTGCAAGACGAAGCGCTTGAACAATTGATCGACAAGGCGCGCCGTGAAACGGACGCCCTGCTGGAGCGCTTTCGCGCGATGCTGCGCATTTCCGAAATCGGCACACTGCAACGGCGCGGCGGCTTCGGCGAAATGCAACTCGATACGCTGGTGCAGGAAGTTGGTGAACTGTTCGAGCCGCTTGCCGAAAGCAGGTCCATTGGATTCGTCGTAAAAACTGCGCCTGTCGGCCCCACGCATGCCGATCGTGCGCTCATGTTCGAGGCGCTGAGCAATCTGCTGGACAATGCGATCAAGTTCACACCTGATGGCGGCACGGTAAGGCTCCAGCTCATCCACACTGCATCAGGGCCGCAGATCGACGTTATCGACAATGGCCCGGGCATTCCCGATGATGAAAGGGACGCCGTCCTGCAACGTTTTTATCGCGGTGAACAAACGCGTCACCTGGCGGGCTCTGGCCTCGGACTGAGCATCGTGTCCGCGGTCGTCAACGTACACGACTTTGCAATGCACATTCGCAACGCAAATCCCGGTACGTGCGTGTCGATCGAATGCTGGACCAGGACGCTCGCCTGATTGTTTCATTCCACTAAATGCTCTACCCAAGCCTATGCGTGTGCTGTTAATTTCCGGATCGCATCCAGAGTCCGCCTGGCTGTTCAAGGCTCTGCATGAGAGCGCGCACAGTCTTCAGCGTGTCGACGAACTGCGCGACGGGATCTTTCTTGCCGGCCAGGAGATCTTCGACGCAGTGATCGTCATGTCCTCGGAAGCCGCGCCGCATCGCGGTCTGCTCGATGCGCTGCCGAAGCTCACGCGCGCGGCGCGCGGCGCGCCGATAATCATTACCCTGGGAACGGATGCCCGCGCTAACGACAGGACCCGAGTGCTTCGCGCAGGCGCCGACGCCTGCTTCTGTCATCCGCTATCGTTTATCGAAATGCATGAACGATTGCACGCACTCTGCCGCGCGATCCCTTCAGCCGCCCATGTGGACGCAACGTCCGGTACAACCCTCGCGCTGGATTCGGCCACGCGTGAACTGGTCTGCGGCGAACAGCGCCTCGATGTGACGCGTCGGGAATACATGCTGCTCGAGTGCATGCTGCGCCAACCAAATGTGCCCGTCGCGCGCAATCAGCTGATCCGCTACGCGTGGCCCGAACATGAAGACGTCGATCCCACGAGCGTCAACCTTGTCGTATCGAGGTTGCGACGCAAACTCGCGCAGCATGCCTCGAACGTCCACATCGATACCGTCAGCCGGTATGGCTATCAGATCACCGTGGCGCGCCACTTGAGGCTACGCTGATTAGACCGTGTTAGGAACATCGAAATGCAGGGATTGCATGAATGAGCATAAGTATGGCGAAGACGACAAAATGAAGCCCAGCGAGTGTTTCGGGGCAAGCATTCGTGGTCATGTGCCAGGCGTCGAAGGCGGTTAAGTTAAGCTATCCGAAGCTGCGCCAGTCGTCGCGGCAATAGCAGGAAGCCCTTTTTCGCTTCATCCAGCTTGATCACCCGGAGATCGATGTCCTGATCGCGTGCGGCCTGCGCGGGATCTTTGGCCCCGTTGCCTGATGCACCTGGCGCGCAAGCTCTGCCACCTGCGCGCGCTCCTGCTCATGATGGCCGGTGTCACGTGTACGGCGAGCAACTGAACCAGTGTGAATATGGCGACGTGCACCTTGCTACCGCGCTTGCGTTTGTAGCCGTCATAGCCCGCGCGCGGACCGCTTCCGCATGTCGATTGCAACATACGGCCAAAAAGGATCGCCGCGCTGGACTCCTGCCGCCCCTGCGCCACATGGTTGATCGAACGAAGATCAATCACCATGCTCTCGAAACAGCCTGCCGCCAGCCATCGTTGCGTCTGCTGGTACACGAGCTCCCACGGCGGAAAGTTCGTCGGCAGCATTCTCCGCGCGGCCCCGCGGGAGCCATCCAGGGCAACGCATCGAACATCTCGCGCAACTCGTATTTGCGCTAGGGTACGCTCTCATCCATCAACGTCAGATACGCGGCCACGAAGCTTCATTCTTCGTCTGACACGTCTGTCCGGTACGTATGCGTTTTTCTCTTCTCATACCTCCGGGGTACCAGGGTTGACTCCAGGTTTCTAACACCGCCCAAGTCCACCATCCGCGTGCTTCAAGCGTTAAAGCGCACGTGCAACGGGAACGACAAGAAACGACGAAGCAGCAAACACTCGCGATGACAGCAGATCAAGGTGCGGGATTTGAGACGCGACGCAAACGTACGCGGCGCGAGTGTTTCTCGACACGTCGTATGTGCGCGGTGGTCGAGCCGTTTATCCAAAACGCGGCAATGGGCGTCCGCCGATTGGCCTGGAGCGCATGTTGCGGATTCACTTCACCCGGCACTGGTTCAACTTGCGGACTTTGTCTACGATGATGCGTTGTATGACAGTACGAGCCTGCGTCGCTTTGTAGGCATTGATCTGGGATGAGAAGCCGTGCCCGACACGACAACCTGCGCAAATTCCGACGCCTGATCGAGGAGAACAAACTGGGCGAAAAGCTGTCCGCAGAAGTTGGCCGCGTATTGCAGGCCAGCGGAATGAAGCTCAACAGCGGCACCGTCGTGGACGCAACGTTGATCTCGGCACCAAGCCCGACAAAGAATGGCAGAAGGTGCCGGACCCTGAAATGCACCAGACACTTAAATTAAGAGGCCAGTTCAAAAATGCTGCTCCGTACGCCTGAAGATGTTCCAGCAGACGAGGGCGCAGCCGAATTTCAAGAATGCTTCGTGAATGTCAGCTCGACGATCGAAGCGTATGCGCAGACGACGGAAGTTGTGGAGCCACGAGTGAGTCCGTTCAACGACCCAACGGAATTTGCCCAGACCACTGCCATGTTCAGTGCGGCGCCTTGCGATCACCGGTTTGATGCCGCGTTCGCGCAATCGTTGACGATGCGGATCGGAATCGTAGCCACGATCGGCATAGATGACCTTGGGTCTCTGAAGTGGTCGGCCGCGCGCGCCACGGATCGGCGCAATCGCGTCGACGAGCGGCAGCAACTGGGTGACGTCGTTGCGGTTCGCGCCGGTCAGGATGGCGCTGATGGGAACGCCATTGGCGTCTACGAGGATGTGGTGCTTGGAACCGGGTCGCGAGCGATCCGTGGGGTTCGGGCCAGTTTTTCGCCCGCCCCAACGGCTCGTACCGACGAGGAATCGACTGCGACGTATGAAAGATCGATCTGCCCGGCCTCGCGCAACTTGTCGAGCAGCAGTTCGTGCAGTCGATCCCATACCCCTGCTTTGCGCCAGTCGTTCAGTCGTCGCCAGCAGGTCGCGCCGGAGCCAAAGCCCAATACGGTCGGCAGGTGGTTCCATCGCAGACCGGTGTTCAACACGAACAGGATGCCATTCAACGCCGCCCGATCCGATACGCGTGGGCGACCAGGATGCTCTTTGCGCCGGGGCTTGGGCGGCGGCAGTAACGGTTCGATCAGTGTCCAAAATTCGTCATCAATGATCGGCGCTTCCATCCCTTGGATTCCGTTGTTCAGACATCCAAGGTTAACAGCTTGCCGAGAAAGTAAACAGCCCCCTCAGGGTTTTTTGAACTGGCCTCTAAGGGAAAACAGTGGCATTTCGGCACGAAGTTGCACGTCGGAGTAGGTAGTCAGAGCGGCCGGGCCCAGTGCGGTGGTTACGGCGGCGAACGAAGCACATGTTTGCCGTCGCGAAGCGGTTGTGGGGCTATACAAAGGGCACTATCGCGGACTCGCGAAGAACGCCAACCGCGCTTTCCGTATGTAGAGTCTGCAATGGCTAAAAGTACTAAATGAAATTCGCTTTCACGACGAAATAACCATTGAAGTACTGGTCGAACTGTAATTGAGTGACTTGATCAGCGTAGCCATAACGCCTGACAGCCATGAACGGTGGTCTTAGTCAGCATTGCCTTAATTTTCCTTCATCGGACAAAGCGCGCTTCCCGGCTATGGGAAGCGCGCTGTTCACGATCCAAAATAAACGTTGCAGTAGCTGGGCGGCCCCACGCACTGATTGGCCGCACTCGTATGAGTCGTTGCACAACCTGACAACAGCACTCCGAGCGCGACCGCGCCCAGCAGCCAGGCAGCACGGGTTTTCATGAATTTGCAAGCTCTCATCGCGTAATCAACTGGTCCTGTCCGGTGAAGCAAGGTCAAGGGACGGCATCCGCTCATGCGCACCGACGCCGCTGCCGATCGAACTTGGCTGCGAGTTCACGGGTGAGCGTAGACAGTTGAGTTCAGATACGCGAGTTGCCCGTCCTGCTCGGCGTGTACAAGTTCCTGATAGACCTGCGCACGTGTCTTACCCGCTACGGGCTGACCGTACGGCCCGGCCAATCCCCCGGACGTAGACGCGGGCGACATCGCACTGGTCCCCACCTGCGCCACCTGGTTGGCCGGCTGTGCGTTAGCCGTCGAATTCGACGGGGCCGACTGTGCAAAAGCGGTTGCCGCGGACATGAGCGTTCCAGCAAGAACAATAGCGATAGTCATCCGATTCATTTTCGATATCCTCAACGTATTCAAATAGACCTGACCGATTCCTCAAGCATTGAGCTATTAATGAACCGGTTGACGACAAGCATAAACAGCCGCCACTAGCGGATCGATCTTGAAACGATGAAAAGATATTCATGTACGCGGAAATCTTAAACGGTTGCGGTCGATGTAGCGCATTCGTATCACGAGAATGAACGAAGTTTTATTTAATCAACTGTATTCGTCATTCTTCGGTAAACGGGTATCACCTATAGTCGCGCTGCCCGCGCTGTCTGCGGGATCACTTGCTGAAGGTCCCACTGACTCCCCTTGCAAGCGTTACCCAAGCCTCTCTCTCGTTGGCAAACACGTGATCTGGCATCAGGTGTTGCACACCACGCGCTGACAGGAATAACGGCACTCGCTTTAAAGAGCGCCACCAACTTTATAACGGAGAATTGATTGATGAAATACCGGAATCTGGCCCTTGCTGGAGCGATGGCATTTGCCAGCGCCGCTGCCCACGCGCAAAGCAGCGTGACGCTGTTTGGGCTTATCGATGACAGCATGGTCTACTCGAGCAACCAGAAGGGTTCGAGCAATTACCAGATCAACAACGGCACCCTTTCGACTTCGCGCTGGGGTCTGCGCGGCAAGGAAGACCTGGGCGGCGGCCTGTCTGCCGTGTTCTGGCTGGAGAATGGTTTTGACGTCAACAGCGGCGGCTTCAAGAACGGTGGTGACCTGTTCGGCCGGCAAGCCTATGTCGGCCTGAGCAATCCGTATGGCACGTTGACATTCGGCCGGCAATACGATTTCGTCGTCGATTACATCGCACCGTTAACGGCAGTGGGGCAAGGGTTCGGCGGCAATTTCGCGGCGCATCCGTACGAGAACGACAATCTCGCGAACGACATGCGCCTGAACAATGCGGTCAAATTCGGTAGCGTATCGTTCAACGGCTTCAAGGCGGGCGCCATGTATGCGTTCTCCAACCAGGCCGGCGCCTTTGCCAACGACAGCGCGTACAGCGCGGGTGTCAGCTATACGCACGGCCCCGTCAGCGTCGCGGCCGCGTACCTGCAGGTGAACAATCCTGGCATGGGCGCGGGCGGAGCCGGCGCCGTCAGTGCGACGGACAAGGATCAGCTGACCACGGGCAGCCGCCAGCAGATCTACGGTATTGCAGCCAAGTACGCGTTCACCAACGCCGCTGTCGGCGTGTCGTGGACGCATTCATCCACCGACGACGTCACCGCCATCTGGCCATCCGGCCCGAATGTGACGTTCGGCACGCCGGCATCCAACGTGAAGTTCGATAATTTCGAGGTCAACGGCCGCTATTTCGTCACGCCCGCACTGAGCCTGGGCGCGTCCTACACCTATACGGTGGCGCAACTGACGCATACAACCGGAAATCTCGATCCGCACTGGCACCAGGTGGTGGCCCAGGCTGATTATCAACTGTCGCGCCGCACGGACATATATCTCCAGGGCGTCTATCAGCGCATCTCCGGCGGCGGCGGCGTATTCAGCGCACAGGTTTATAACCTGAGTCCCTCTTCGTCCGACTCTCAGACCGTTGTCGCCCTTGGACTGCGGCATCGTTTTTAATAGGGGTTGCTGCCGTTGACTTGCGGCAGCATGAATCAAACGCTTGCGGCACGCATCGCAGACAATCGCCCGCGATGCGTGCCGCTATGCACTGGCGCCGCGTCGGTTTCAGTTCGTCCTGACAGGTTTCACTGTCTGTTGCCAAGGCGTCGAGGTCAGCACGACGGGCGCAGTTGGCGCCTGAGACGCGCTCGGAGACCATCCACCACCCAGCGCCTCGATCAGACCGACGGATGCGATCAGTCGGCGCGTACGCAGCATCAGCACAGCCGTCTGACTTTGCAGTTCCGTTGTCTGCGCGGTGACCACGTCGAGGTAGCTGACCACTCCGTCGCGATACCGCGACATCGACAGATTGAGGGTGCGCCGCGCTGCGGCTAGCGCGTTGTCTTGTCTTGCCGCTTCATTGCCGAGGTAGTGCAGTTGCGCGAGATTATCTTCTACCTGCTGGAACGCTTGCAGGACAGTGGCCTTGTATTTCTCGCCGTTCTCCGCGAGCTTTGCGCGCGCCTCGCGAGTCATCGCCTCGCGGCGACCGCCATCGAACAGCGTCATCAACAGACTCGGGCCAATCGACCACATTTCGTTTGGCGCCGCGAGCCACGGCGATAGCGTATCGCTCTGGTATCCGCCGTCAAGGCCCAATGAAATGTCCGGGAAAAACGCCGCTTTCGCCACGCCGATCTGTGCATTGGCCTGTGCAACCCGGCGCTCGGCCGCCGCAATGTCGGGGCGACGCTGCAGCAGGGCCGAAGGCAGTCCCGTCGGAATCGACGGCAGGTAGCTGTCGCCGTTCACGGGAGCAAACGCAAACCGCGAAGCAGATGTGCCAGTCAGTGTCGCGATTGCATGCTCATACAGCGCACGACGCGCCGATACATCCTCGGCAGAAGCTCGCGCCGACTCCAACTGGGTCTGCGCGCGCGAGACATCGAGGTCCGACGCAATGCCTCCAGCATGGCGGCTTTGCGTCAACGTCAGCGCCCGCTTGTACGTGTGGATCGTATCGGTTAGCAGTTGTTGCTGCTCGTCGAGCCCGCGCAGATTGAAGTAGGCATCGGCGAGGCTTGCCTGCAGACTGAGCCGCAACGATTCGAGGTCGTCCTCACTCGCCTGCGCTGCTGCGGTCCCCGCCGCGACCTGGTTGCGCACCCTTCCCCACAGATCGAGGTCGTAGCTGATGCCGACGTCAAGCGTAGCGGAGTTGTAGACCGCCGGCTGGTTGACCCCTCGCAGTGGACGGTTGTCCGATTGGCGCGAGCGCGACACCTGCGCGTACGCACCAACCGTCGGAAACAGCCCCGAGCGCGCCTGATCCAGATACGCCACGGCTTCGTCATGGCGCGCAACCGCGGCGGATACGTCCGGGTTAGCGGCGGCGACCTTCATTTCCAGAGCGTCGAGCACGGGATCGCGGTAGACCTGCCACCACGCACCGTGCGGCACCTGATCGGCCGGTTGAGCCTGCTGCCACGGCCCGCTTTCCTTGAACGCCGTCGGGACGGCCGACGGCGGAACCTGGTACGGCGGCGCAAACGAGCAGCCGCTGATCAGCGCCACACCCGCGAGAGCGGCGCATAGCCGACGCTTAACCATGACCGCGCTCCGCGTTGCCCTGTTGAGCGAGCGCGCCCGTCCCCGCGGCGGACGGCGACCCAAGCCGGACCGCATCGCCCGACGCAAGCGAATCGGGCGGATTGTCGATCACACGGTCGGTTGCGTTCAAGCCCGAAGCGATCACGACCTTCGTACCGAGATCGGTCGCGATCGTAACAGGCTTGAGCACCGCGCGGTTATCCCCTCCGACGATCGCGACTCGCAGGCCATCTTCACGGAACATCAGCGCGCTCGCTGGAATCGTCATTGCGTGGCTGTCCGTGGGGAGGTCGAAATGCACTTCGGTGTACTCGCCCGGGATCAGCAGACCGTTCGGATTATCCACTTCGAGCTGCACGAGCAGCGTGCCGGACGCCGGCGTGATGGCATCGTCCGTATCGACGAGCTTCGCGCCAAACTGTACGCCCGGCCGCTCGGGAACGGTCAGCGTCGCGGTCAGCCCCGCCTTGATCGCGGCGGCTTCGTTTTGCGGCACGCTGACATAGACACGCAGCCGGTGCGCATCCGATACGGCGAACAGTTCCGGTCCGTTGCCGCTCCCTGCGTTGATCAGCGCGCCCACATCGGTCTTGCGCGCGGTGACGATGCCGTCAAAGGGCGCTGTAATGCGCTTGAACGATTCGAGGGCTTCGAGCCGCCCCACGTTCGCTTCGCTTGCAGAAACGATTGCCTGTTTGGCTGCCAGATCGCTTGTCTTCTCGTCCGCCTCCTGCTGCGATACCGAATCTTGCTGCAGCATCTGGGTCCAGCGCCGGGCCGTCGACGCGGCGAGCGTTTCGTTCGCCTGCGAATTGCGCAGGTCTGCGCGAGCCTGCGCGAGCTGCTGGTCGAGATCGGGCGTATCGATTTCGGCCAGCACCTGGCCCGCCTTCACATGCGTGCCGATGTCGACGTGCCACGCACGCAGGTAGCCTGAAACGCGTGCGTAAATCGGCGCGTTGACGAATGCGGACAATCGGCCTGGCAAGGTGAGCGCCTGCACGGCACTGTCATGCGACGGCATGTTGACAACAACGGTCGGGATTGCCTGCGCGGCGGACCATTCCGTCAGTTGCCGCTTAGCATGCACGCGGCTCCAGACGCCGTTCGTTACGATGCCTGCTGCGATGAGCAGTGCGACGATTCCAGCGAGCTTCATATGTCGCAGCCGTCTCGGCGCGTTGATGTCGATCTCAGTGGACATGAACAACTCCAGGTTCGGAAGAAAAATTGTCTGGCGAGCCGTCGGGCGATGGGCTCGAATCAGGGTATTGCCGCGCAGCGTCGCGCCGATGCACGAGACTGAACACGACAGGGACGAAAAATAGCGTCGCGCAGGTCGCGCATATCAGGCCACCGATCACCGCGCGGCCCAGCGGCGCATTCTGCTCGCCGCCGTCGCCCATGCCGAGCGCCATCGGCGCCATACCGATGATCATCGCGAGCGCCGTCATCAACACGGGGCGAAAGCGCGTGAAGCCGGCTTCCATCGCGGCACGGAATGCGTCGTTCGTGACAGCGAGCCGTTCGCGCGCAAAGCTGACCACCAGCACGCTGTTGGCGGTCGCCACGCCCATGCACAGGATCGCGCCTGTCAACGCAGGCACCGAGAGCGGCGTATGGGTGGTGAAGAGCATCCACACGATGCCCGCCAGTGCCGCCGGCAATGCAGAAACGATCACGAACGCGTCGCCCCACGAATGAAAGTTGACGACGATCAGCAGATAGATCAGCACAATGGCGCCAACGAGGCCCAGCGACAGTCCCGTAAATGCGCTGTCCATCGTCTGCACCTGGCCGCGAAGCGTGACCGTCGAACCCTTCGGCACGTCCTTCGATGTCGCGCTCACGATATCGTCGATGTCCCTGGCGACTGCACCGAGATCGCGGCCCTGCGTGGTTGCATAGATGTCGAAGAGAGGCTCGATGTTGTAGTGTGAGACGACCGCGTTGCCCACGCCGCGGGTAATGCTCGCCACGCCGCCGAGCAGTTGCGAGTGGCCGCCCGGATTCGTCACTGGCAGATTCTGGAGACTCGATAGCGACGACATCCGGTACTCGGGCGCCTGCGCGACGATCGGATACGACACGCCGTTCTTCGGGTTGAGCCAATAGGTGGGCGCAACCTGACTCGTCCCCGCCAGCGTTGCGACCACCGAGTTGGTCACATCCGCTTCCGTGATGCCGAGTTGACCTGCATGTGAGCGGTTCACCGATATCGTGAACTGCGGATAGGTCGTCGCCTGTTGAATCCGCGTATCGGCAATGCCGGGGATCATCCTCATCTGGCGCAGGAGTTCGCTCGCATAGCGCTCGTTGCCTGCCCGGTTCGGCCCGGCAACCTGAAGATCGACAGGAGCAGGCGCACCGAAGTTGAGGATCTGGCTCACGATATCGGCAGGCAAGAACGAGAACGTGGTGCCCGGAAACGCGTGCGGCAGCACTTCCCTAAGCTTGCGCACATAGTCCGCCGTCGGCGCGTGGTCCGCTTTCAGCGAGATCATGATATCGCCGTCCTGCGGACCGATCGTGCCGCTATTGTTGTAGGTCAGGTTGATGCCGCTAACCGGCAAGCCTATGTTGTCGACCACGCTCGCAAGCTGTGCCGGCGGAATAACCTGACGCACGGTGTTCTCGACGTGATCGAAAAGGCTAGCCGTATTTTCAATGCGTGTACCGATCGGTGCGCGGACATGCAGCGCTATCTCGCCCGCATCGATATCCGGAAAGAAGTTTCGTCCAAGCCACGGGGCAAGAAGAAACGACGCACCGACCACGAGCAGAAAGCCGCCGACAAAGCGCTTGCGATGTGTGAGTGCAAGTCCGAGCAGGACGCGATAGCCGGCCCGAATGCGCTCGAAACGATGCTCAAAGCCTCGCTGGAAATGCACGAGCGGATTTCGCGACGGCGTGTTGCCGTGCGGGTTCATGACGGCGGCCAGTTCGCCGCTCGCATGGCCACCCGACGCATGTGGCTTGAGCAGGTACTGCGCCATCATCGGCACGAAAGTACGCGACAGAATAAAGGAGGAGACCATTGCGAAGATGACGGCCTCGGCCATCGGCACGAACAGGAAACGCGCGATGCCATTGAGCAGCAGCATAGGCACAAACACGATGCAGATACACAGCAACGAGACGAGCGCGGGCATGACAATCTGCTGCGCGCCTTCGATAATCGCGCGCTTCACGTCCTTGCCCTGTTCGAGGTGCCAGTTAATGTTCTCAATCGTTACGGTCGCGTCATCGACAAGAATACCGACTGCTAGCGCAAGGCCGCCGAGCGTCATCACATTCAACGTTTCGCCCATTGCTGACAGCGCAGCGATGGCGGCCAGCACGGCAAGCGGGATGGATGCCGCGATGATGAGCGTCGAGCGCCAACTGCCCAGGAACAACAGGATCATCGCCGACGTCAGCGCGGCCGCGATGATGCCTTCGCGCGCAACACCGCTGACCGCGCCCTTGACGAACGTCGACTGGTCGCCCATCGTCACGAGTTTGAGCGTGGGGGGCAATGTAGCTTCGACCCGCGGCAGCTTGGCCTTGACCCCTGCGATGATGTCGAGCGTCGACGCTGAACCATTCTTCAGAATGCTCATCAGCACCGCACGACGCCCGTCCACGCGCACCACATTGGTCTGCGGCGGATAGCCATCACGCACATGCGCGACATCGCGGATATAGATCGTCGCACCGTCGACAACCTTCACGGGCAGATCGTTCAACGCCTGCAACGCCAGCGGACTGTTGTTCAGTTTGATGTTGTACTGGAACGGGCCGATTTTTTGCGTACCGGCCGGAATGATCTGGTTCTGCTGCGCGAGCGCCGTCGCGACATCTTCGGCCGACAGTTTCCTAGCCTGCAACGCTTGCGGGTCAAGGTCGATTTGCACCTCGCGCGTCTTGCCGCCATACGGTGTGGGAATCGCAACGCCCGGCACGCTCAGCAGTTGGGGGCGGATGGCGTTAGTCGCATAGTCGGCGATCTGCTGCTCATCGAGCGTATCGCTTGTCAATGCGAGCTGCAAGACAGGCACAGTCGACGCGTTGTAGTTCAGGATCTGCGGCGGCGTAGTGCCGGGCGGCATCTGCTTGAGCACCGTTTGCGAGATCGACGTGACCTGCGCAGTCGCCGTACGAATATCGACGGTCGGCTGGAAGAAAATTTTGACAATGCCATAGCCCGTAAACGACTGTGACTCGATATGTTCGACATCGTTGACGGTCGTGCCCAGCGTGCGTTCGTAGTATGTGACGATGCGGCCCGCCATATCGTCCGGCTCGAGCCCGTTGTAATTCCATACGACACTGATCACCGGAATGCGGATATCCGGAAAGATATCCGTCGGTGTGCGCAATGCGGACAGCGAGCCCAGCAGCAGGATGAGCATGGCCAGCACGATAAAGGTATAGGGCCGCGTCAACGCCAGCCTGACAAGTTTCAACATCGGAATGGCTCCGTTCAGGAAAGCGCGATGAACATCACAGACAAGGATCGGGGCGCGCCTGCGGAATCGCGCGTCTTTGCAATGGGATCATTCTGGACAGTGGACGCTAACATCGTGCTACCTAAAATATGAAAAAAAATTCAGCGATTCGCCTATCGACACCCTGCGCAGGGCGACAGGGCGCAAAAGCTCGAGGTTGCAACGCAAGCAAAGCAACCTCCACAGCACTGAAAAGAGCAATGCCGACCGAGACTAGCCGAGCAGATAGCCGGCGCCGCGTATTGTGCGTATGAGGGGCGGCTCGCCTGGCAGTTCGACTTTCTTGCGCAGCCGCCCGACGTGTACGTCGATGAGGTTTGTACCGGGATCAAAGCGGCAACCCCATACTGCTTCAAAGATCATCGTGCGCGTGAGCACCTGACCGGGGTGACGCAACATGAACTCAAGAACACGGAATTCGGTCGGTTTAAGCGTGAGTTCGCGCTCGTGGCGCGAGACCTTGCGGCGCACCAGATCGAGTTCCAGCGACCGGAAGCGCAAGATGGCCTCCTGCTTTGCAGTGCGCGGCCGGCGGCGCAACAGCACCTCGATGCGGGCGGACATTTCCTCTGGCGAGAACGGCTTGACCAGATAGTCGTCGCCACCTGCGCGCAGCCCTTTGATGCGGTCGTCGACGCTGGACAGCGCGCTCATTACGAGGACGGGCGTATCCACGCCGATGCCGCGCATCGTCGCGAGAATGGTGAGTCCGTCCAGGTCTGGCAGCACCCGGTCCAGCGTGACAACGTCATACTCGCCGACCATCACCTTCGCCATGCCTTCGCGGCCCGTGTTCGCAATGTCGACCGAGAATCCTCGCGATTGCATCATATAGGCGATGTCGTTTGCAATCAGCCTGTCGTCTTCGATTGTCAGGATTCGCGGCATGTTTCTCGACTATCCTCGACACTCACGCAACCGCCCTCAGCGCAGCCGGCTGGTCGGAAGTCCGATACTGGGTCACTGCAAAATCCACGAAGCTTCGTACTTTCAGCGATGACTGTCCGGGCGACGAATACAGGATGCTCAGATGACGCGCACTCCCACTTACATCGAATTCTTTCAGCACCTGTATGAGCCCACCACGCTGCATTTCGGGTTCCACCAGCGGGCGCGGCAGTAACGCGATTCCCATGTCGTGCAGTGCGGCTGCTTTCAACATCGCGTAGCTAGGTGACCTCACCGCACCGGAAACGGTGACGCGATGCGCCCCCTTCCGATCAACGAATTCCCAGTAGCGCGCGCCGTTGTCAGAGCGACATAGCAGCGTGTGCCGCGCAAGGCTCGAAGGCGAACGCGGCCTGTCGTGTGTCGACAGATAAGTTGGCGATGCAACCAGCACCCGAGGGACGCGAAACAGCGGCCTGCATACGAGCGTCGAGCCGAACGACGTCGGATCGTCGGAGAAACAGACGTCGAAGCCGCCTTCTACCATGTCGATATGCACGTCGAAGGGCGTCACATCGAACGACACCCCTTCGTGCAGCGCGCGGTACCTCGCGAGCAGCGGCGCAAGTCCGGTCTGCGCAAAGGTCGTGACGCTCGCAACACGCAGTGTGCCGCGTAGTTCGCGCGTTGACTGCACGAGATTCGTTTCCATTTCATCGAGCTGCTCGATGATCGTGCGGCAACCGATGAGATATGCTCTCCCCGCTTCCGTTAATGACAGCGTGCGTGTGGTGCGGTTGAGCAGCCGCGTGTTCAGGTGCGCTTCGAGCATACCGATGCTGCGCGTCGCCGCCGCCGGCGAAATGCCCAGTTGCCGGGCCGCCACGTTGAAGCTCGAAAGTTCGACGACCCGCGCGAAAACACGCATTGCTTGAAGTTGGTTCATGACAGTGCAAAGGTGATTCAACGATGTCGGCATCATCCCCCAGCTACAGTGAATCCCCGATTCCACGTTTATGAAGTGTTTTTTAATTTCGAAGACCAGATAAAAATCGACGGTCAAGCTCGCGTCAGTCAAATGCAACGAATCGCCGCCCGTTAACACTATGGGGCAGCGCGCTCTCGCGCTTGCGCAAAGGCTCCATCGCTTTATTCCGATTGTCGAAAGCATCAATTTCATTTCATGCAGACAGTCACGAATTGTTGCTGACTAAACTTTGCCCGTCCTTCAAGCCACGAAAGCGAGGACCTTGATCGTCACGTGGCATGCGCTCATACGCATTCGGACTGTTTCCGCACACGCAAATTTCTTCAGGAACATGCAGATGAAAAAGATGAAACTGGCCTGGTCGGCTATGGCCTCGTTGCTGGTGTTTTCCGGCGGGGCACACGCGCAGTCGAGCGTGTCGCTCTACGGGGTCATCGACGAAGGACTAAACTACACCAGCAACGCAAACGACCATAGCGCGTGGCAAATGAAAAGCGGTGATACATACGGTAGCCGCTGGGGCCTCAAAGGCACAGAAGATCTCGGTGGTGGTTATAAGGCGATCTTCAAGCTGGAAAGCGGGTTCGACGTGAACAGCGGCCAGTCCGGCCAGGGCAGCCGCTTGTTCGGCCGCCAGGCGTATGTCGGACTGTCGTCCGATCAATACGGCACGGTGACCTTCGGACGTCAATACGACACGAGCGTGGACGATTACGGCTTTGGCGCACTGACTGCACCCGGCAACTACGGTGGCGACGTCAACGCCCATCCATTCGACAACGACAACACGGACTGGGACTTCCGCGTAAATAACGCGGTCAAGTATGTGAGCCCTACCTATCGCGGCCTGACCGCGGAAGCGATGTACGGCTTCAGCAACCAGCCCGGTGGGTTCTCCAACAACAGGGTATGGGGCGCGACGTTGAACTACCAGAACGGCGGGCTAACCGCAGCCGCGTCGTATCTGAAGCTGAACAACGCGGGCGCGACCTCAGCTGGTGCAGTGGCGACCGACGTGCTGTTCGAAGGCTCCTCGCAGCAGGACATCGGCGTGGCCGCGACCTACCGCTTTACCAACACGCTGGTCGGGCTCGCGTATTCGCATGTTGACGTGTACGATCCGACCTTCAATGCGTACTTCACGTCGCAGGCGGGACCCGCTGGGGGCACATGGAACGCCTGGAAGTTTGATAACTTCGAGGTCAACGATCAGTATTTCTTCCGACCCGATCTCTGGCTCGGAGCGGCGTATACGTTCACGATCGCTCACCTGCACGCAACAACCGGTTCATACACGCCAAAGTGGCATCAGGTCGGACTTACCCTCAATTATGATCTGAGCAAGAGCACGTCGATCTACGCACAAGGCACGTACCAGCATGTCATGAGCGCGCATACCGGCACCGATTTCGACTTCGCCCAGAATCCTGCTGCCGCCGGCATTTCGACCAGTCAGAATCAAATGGTCTACCGCGTCGCAATGATTCACCGTTTCTAAGATTGCGCGCCGCTCGAGCGAGCGGCGCGACACCTGCGAAGAATGGACCTGGCTTCCTGGGCTCTTACGGGCACTTTGGACGCCGCGTCCGTCTCGTTCGTTTCGGTCGGCAACGCCTAAAGTTCATTCAGACCGTAATTTTTCGTGCCTATCAGATGCCTGATGCTTTTGCTCATTAATTGGTTTGCCAAGGTGCGTTGAACTGGCGATACTGCCTGCACGATTGTCTGCCCGTCGGAAATCAGTATTTTGATCGATCTTCGCTTCGGAGATGATCGGATAAGCAGCACCGGCCCAAATCAGCAAAAAGGCGAGGTTCTTTATACTGATGACGGGTTGCATTGTGGATCGAGCAGCGTGGTGAGCGATTTTCATTGTGATATTTTCCGTTGGTCAAAGCAGAACGACCAAGCGTATGCGAAATCGCATGTGGGGACGCTACCAAATCCATGAAAGTTTTTTCACGTGGTAAGCCTGTCGCGGTAATCGGGCGGACACTCACGTCTTCAATCTTCGAAGCAGTGCATGACCACGCGCCGTGAGTACGAAACGGCTACTTTGGCCAGACGCGAATACTTTTACCAATTCACAGCTTTCCAGCGCGGCAATGTCAGGGCTCGCAGTAGCCACCTCGACTGAAGCGTGGGCTAATAAAAGAAACGCAGCAACTTCGTGTGCGCTTAGCAAGCGGGCAAACGAATGCCGCGAAGCGGAGGCCGACGGGCTGGCAACGTCGAGCGTGTGGCAGGCACATCGGCCCGCGCGTTCGTCCACTTCCGTCGGAAAGGCGTAATAGTGTTTGCAGCCCTAATAGAGGTTTTAACAAACACCGACTCACGTCGTATCTTTCGATTGAGTCTACAGTCCAATATATTTGGTAGTGGCCGATTTCGATATCGCTTGGTGAATGGCTGAGCTCCGCTCCGTGAAGCGTCGGCATCCAATGTCTTTCGTTGCCGTCATCAAGAAATGGCAGTTGACGCGCGCTGCGGAGCGCCTCAGTAATCGGGCAGCCATCGCTGAGTTCTGCAAATGCAGCGTCTCGGGCGCGAAATGGGCGCGACGCTGACGAGCAGGATTTTGAGTTGTGAGGGAGGATATGGTAGTGCCGAGCGTCCGTCTGCCGCGCGATCCGGCGCGCCGGTATCGCTGTCGGGGCTCGTGCCGCGTTCGACATTCAAATACAGACCGATGAAGTTGGAACTTTGCCTATCGCGGGGCATGCGTCCCGAGCATCAACCCCGCATTACGTGACGACGCTATAAGCCGTCTCCGCTTGCGCGCGGTTTTTGGCGGCGACGCGTGAGATGGCGCACGTTTCCGACAAATAATCAGGCTGGGACATTTCAATTCCTCAAAGTAATTCGACCAATGAAGTCTGTGCAGCGAGGGCTTTTTCAGGCAGATCAGACCGTTGCTTGCAACGTACCTAGGACGTTTTCCACGCGGCGGGCGACATAGAGAAGCGCTCTGTCTCGGCCGAAGGGACCGTCCATCTCTAGTCCGACCGGCAAGCCCTTGTCGGACAACCCGATCGGGAGGCTGATACCCGGAAGACCTGCGGCACTGGCGGGGATTGTGTTATTTGCGAGGACGAGTTGGCTCGTCTCTTGGCCACCCAGTATGATTCTGTCTTCTTGCCCGATCATCGGTGCAGTGGACGGCGTAGTTGGCAACAGCAGTGCCTCCGCGCCAGTACTCAGAAAAGCCTTGACGTATTCGTCGATGCACTGCACGTGGCCGCGAAAGACGCTGACTAAGCCGGACGTTTCGCTCAAATATAGGCACGCAACCGGGTCGCGGACATTGACTCAGCGAAAAAAGGCTTTCGAGTCTCCAGGGCTCATGCATCAAAACGTCAATCTCAGGAACCGGTCGGCAGGTATTCCTGGAGGTAGACCGACAAGGGCGTTTGCAGCGGCTGTTACCTCCTGTCTTTTCCGAAGGATGTAAAGCCGAGCACAATCCGGTCAACAAGCGGCCGTTCGACTTCAAATGCGGTAGTCGGCGCCGCACGGGTTTGAGTGACCGACAGGGGTCGATCTGAGCCGACCGCGTCAGACTGAGACCGGCCACGAAGGGACGTTGACGTAGCCGTCTCCTGGACGCTCGTGCGACCGCTTCGCCTTCGTGAACCGCCGTTCGATCATACCGATCTGTCTTGCGTCGATGGCCCTAGTTCAAGGTTAAATGAACCACCGCAATGCCGCGCCAGCGATTGAGGCCAGCGCCGACAAATGCGAAGGAGGCCACAAGCAGAAAGAAGTACCGCCGCATGATGCACAGCGGGCAGGGATCTTCGCCAAAGAAGAACTGTAGATCCAGCGCACCGCCAAGGAGCCCAAGGCACATGAGGCCAAGCATCGCCAGAAGCCTTCGCTCGCGTTGCAGGAGGCGTTCATCTTCTGGCGTCATGTCGCGGTCGGGGCGGTTGTTCAGTGGATGGCTACAATTTTTGCTGCCTGACATCATGTCATCCATGCGATAACGTCAGCGCTGCCTGCACACCGCCCTCTAATATTTCTTCTGCAAGTGGTCCGCTTCGCTCATGTAGATATGCGGCGACACTCGCAACCCTTGCAGTTGACCAACGCGCCGGTATTTAACATGAATCGAGAACGATTGCCGTAATTTGCGCTCGAGGCGCGCGGCATCGATTCCGTCGATAGAAAAGAGGCTCACCGCACCCAGCGTCTCGGTGTCGAGCGGCGTGTGAATCCGCAAGCCGTCAATGTCCGCGGCGCGTGCGGTCCAGTAGCGGGTCAGCGCACTCAACCTTGCATGAATGTTCGCGACGCCGATCGCCTGATGAAAGCGAATCGCCGGTTCTATGCCGGCTTGCAACGCCGAGTTATAGGTGCCGAGATTCCAGTGATCGAATTTGTCCACTGTGTCGGGCGGGGCATCGAACGGAGCGAGCAACGGCCAGGTTTCGCCTATGCGTTGTCGATTAATAATCAGCATGCCGTTGCCGACGGGCGCGCCGAGCCATTTATGCAGGCTCGTGACGAAGAAATCGCAACCGAGCCTGCGAAAGCTGACGGGCATCTGCGCGAAGGATTGCGCTGCGTCGACGATGGTGATGATGCCGCGCTCCCGCGCGAGCGCGCACAGGCGGGCGACCGGCAGCACTCTCCCCGTCCAGTGAAGCATGTGCGTCAGATGGAGCACGCGCGTGTCGGGACGCATTGCGCACGAATAGGCGGCGACGATTTCGTCATCGCTTGCGAGCAGATCGAACGCGACCGTGTCGACGACAATATTTTCGCGCGCCTGACGCTGTTGCCAGCCGCCAAGTGCGCACGGATAGTCCCATGGAGACACTAGCACCCGCTCTCCGGCAGACAACGGGATGCCGAAAATCGCAACGCTAAGTCCTTCACTTGCATTCCGATTAAGTGCGATCTCCCCGGCGGAGCAATCTACGATCGTGGCTAACTGCCGCTTGATGTCCGGAAGTTTTGCGTCTAGTCCGGTCCACATGTTGACGTCGGGATTTTTGCTGACGAACCGGTAGGCGTCGATCACCGCCTGCTCGACGACGAGCGGCGGCGGACTCACAGCTGCGTTGTTCAGATTGAGCAGCGGGTGCTGCACGGGATACGATTCGCGCACGCGTGCCCAGTCCACGACGGCGTTTGTTGCGCAGGAAGTACATTCAAGCATGTTTCTCGTCCTGTTCTAGTTTCGGCGGGTCGCATCTGTAAAGCCGAAGTTAATTTATCCGGTAAAAGGCGGCCCGTGTAGTTGTTCAGGCAGAGGAAACCGCATGAATGTTAGGTTTTTGCCACCGTAAGCAGGATATTGTGCCGCGCTGCCACCAGCGACGCGCAGCCCGCTGTCGCGCGCCTGGTTCACTGTCTCGATCGGGGGCGAAGCAGCCGCTCGAACGTCACAGTGACGCACATCGCCAGCGGCCGCTCATGGCCGATTTTCGTCGGATGAGTACGGGAGCCAGCCCGGCGGAATTGCAGATTGCTGCTGTAAGTGGGGAAGTTTCGCGCGCTAAAGATTTGCTACAGCAAAGGGGAGCAACCCATATCTGACAGGTCTTGCGCCTGTCATTCCATCCCCTGAACTATCGCCGCTCGGACGGCTCGGCAAAGTCACTTTGTCCGGCACAGTTCGACCCGTGAGGGACTTTCAGCGAAGTCCCCCAACGTCTCAACTTCAGCGCACACCTGCCAGCGGCAAAGTCCGCGCGCTCCAGCATACCGCGTAGAGCGACTTAATCGAAACATCCATAGTGCTGACCGGCGATCTACCGACGTTTGCGGCAGAGTTCACGCCCGGCGTAGACGGCTAAAAACAGGCCAACGAGCGTGGCCGCTACGGCCAACGATTCATCTTGCCATCCGGGAGGAACCGACAACGTCGCATAAAACCACAGGCTCATTCCGAATGCTGTCATGAACAGGCCAAAGATAAGCCCCCAAACCGGTCCGGCCGTATCAGAGCTTCCTAATCTGTGAGACATTTTCATCGCTATACTCCCCGTTCCGCGCCGACGTTTCCTGATTGCCGCATCCTGCGAGTTCCGCATTCGCACGGTCTGAAGGTAGCGTACGCGTCCAAAATGACGCCTTCAACAACCTAAATTATCATCGAGGTCATTTAGAGTCTTGCGATCAAACAGACAGACACCAATGAAAGAGAGGGCAACCGTTTTGTGTGTCCGAGACAACCGTATTCTGCTGGTTGCCAGGGAAAGGTCGAGATGGGCGCTACCGGGCGGAAGAATCCGTCGGGACGAAGCGTCCCATGAAGCCGCGTTGCGGGAGCTGGAAGAAGAGACCACGCTCGTCGCAGATGAGCTAATGTATCTTTTTCAGTTTAACGGCTTCAACACGCAGCACCATGTCTTCTTCGCTGAGGTGGGGCCTCACCTGACCGCACAGCCCAGCAACGAAATTGCGAGGTGCAGGTGGTTCGCCCCGGTCAAAATCGCGACGCTTTCTTCCAGTGTGCCTACTCGTGGCATCGTGGAGCTTTTCTTCCGACACATCGGCATTCCGGATTTGGATGACGTACTGCGGACGTCGCAGCAGGTGGACCGGGTGACCCCATGAGCCGCACTTATCACTATCACGGATTCGATATTGAAGTGGCCGTTGAGACTGACTTCAGTTGGAAGGCCGGACCCAAGGGGACAACCAGCGTCGGATTTGTGGCGGTCGTGAGGATTAGCAAGGCCGGTGCATCTGTCGCCGTCTTCTCCCCGCTGCGTTTTGGCGAATCCCAAGGCAAGCCATTCCTCAGTGAGGCTGATGCGCTGATGGGCGGCTATAGTGCGGGACGACGTATTGTCGATGACTTGTTCAATTCGTAACCCCGTGCCCTGATGCCCATGCCGCGCAGGAAACCTGGCAGTCGTCCAACCAATTCTCCGAGGCTCTAGATGGCCGCCATGGCGCCATGACCGGCCATTCGGTAGCGCCGGACGACTGTCTCCTCGTGGCCGATACCCGACTGGCGTGACCTGCCCTTCGGCGTCGTTGACTACGTTGGCCTCGCGTCAACGGTGTCGTGGCAACGCGCGGTTATATCCAACTTTGCATTCTTTCCTCACCTGCTATGCTGGATTGGCGAACTGGACCACTCATGCGCTCGTGAGGTGTAGCGCAACTCTTCATGGGACTCGGGCCGTCATGTGATGGAGAGTTATCTCGCCCTTCGGGATCAATTGAGCGGAAAGCGTACTCAAGCCACGTCGGCATTTCAGTTGCCTGGATCGCGCAGCGGGCGTAACTCACCGCTGCAAATGCCTCACGAACGGAAAGGAGAAACCATGGCAACCGATGAATCTGACATTCGTGACCTCCTCACCAGACGGGATAATGCGCTTGCACGCGGCGACGCCGCAGCCGTAGTGGCGACGACCGACCCGGATATTGTTAGCTTTGACCTCCAACCGCCGCTGCGCCTCATCGGCGCAGCAGCCCGCGATCCGGCCGACCTCGACGCCTGGCTCGCTACATGGGACGGACCGATAACCAGTCGCTTCACCGACCCCGTGATCCACATGAGCGGCGACCTGGCGGTGGCTCATGGGCTGACGAACCTGCGAGGCGACAAGAAAGATCAGGGCTCGGTGGACGTCTGGTTCCGCAGCAGTTTCGTGCTTGTTCAACGTGCATCCGGTTGGCGCATTGTGCATGAGCATCACTCATTTCCGATGAAGATGGACGGCAGCAACCTCGTCGCCAGCGATCTCAAACCCTAAGGACTCAGCAAGTGCGACTCGCTGGACAACCCTGCCAGCTTCGATACGGCGGCGGACTTCGGTTCACCCGACACCTGGACCACGCCGGCGGGCGATGCATCCGTCGCTGGCCATTGGGGCGGCAGGCGCTGCGCAGCCCACAAGCACGTAGCGCGTCACCTGAATTTTCAGTACGCGCGTTCGGCACTCGAACGCCCGCTACCAAGGCGCAGGAGCCGTCCGTTCGTCGGTATGAGAATGCTATCCAGCGGCCGGAGATGGCCGAGTTCTGCCTGCCCCGCGTGTATAAGGTCGGCACCACAGGATTTACCTTGTCCTCAATCCCGATTCATGCATCGACGCATCGCTCATCGCTTCTGATAGGTGCCGATTAGTTCCGCGTGCGCTAGTACGTGCCCCTGCATGGCCTTTTCGAGCGCCGCCTTGCTGGGCCTTTTCAAATCGGGCAGTATAGTGTCGAGCGCATACAGCTTGTGGAAATAACGGTGGCGTCCCACGGGCGGGCACGGGCCGCCGTAACCGGCACGCTTGAAGTCATTGATGCCTTCGAGCGTACCGCCCGGCAAAGCCTGCGCAGCAGCGCCATCGGGCAGCCGAGTTGCCGTCGGCGGGATGTTGTAGAGCAACCAATGTACCCAGGTTATTTTCGGCGCGGCCGGGTCCGGCGCGTCAGGGTCGTCGACGATCAGCGCCAGGCTTTTTGTGTTCGCGGGCACACCGGACCACTCGAGCGGCGGCGATACATCGGCGCCCTGACAGGTATGCTGCGTGGGAATCTCGCCGTTCTGCGGGAAGGCTTGCGACGTTAGCGTCAGGGTCATCGTGCGCTCCTGGGCAACAACAATGGATTGCTGTCCCGGTGGGAAGATCAGCAAGGTGAGCGAGAGTGCCGGCAACGAACGCGGGGCCCATGCCCAGGCCGCTTTTGCAAAGCGCTTAAGGTGGGTGCCGGACACGTTGAAGTCACTCATCGTTACGTACTCTGCTCATCACGGCGGCCGGTGATTGGTGCGCGCCCTGCGCGAGTCGCGGCGGAAATCGAAGCGCGGCTCATCGTCACATAAGTGCCGCCCGATCAGAGATGGCTGTCGTTGATAACGATCGCGCGCGGGTCGCGGAAGTGCGACAAGCAGGAGAACCACTGCCGATGCTTGCAAGTTCCGACATATCGCACGAGTCCCCGCTGGATTGCGGCCATGCTTACATTGTAGGTCAAGGGGTACGAAGTGGCGTGCGGTGCAACCGCACCGCCGCGCGGAGCGTTGGCGTCCCAAGTCGACCCACAGGGGACAGTCGGCCCGCTTGAAAGCGGACGCTCAACGGGAACGGGCTTAGAACCCGAACCCGCGTCGGAATGATAGACTCAACGTGAGCTTATCGCATTATTATAAAAGGTCACCATGAGTGAGATCTATGCAAACGCCGTTGACTCGCTTCGCATCGGAATAGAGTTTTTCCCCAAAGAGCGCAGCTACTCCAGTAGAAAGCACGCAATTCTCACGCTCTTTCACTCTATTGAGTTATTCCTGAAAGAGCATCTTTATCGAACTAATCCAATCCTAATATATCGAAACATCGACGCAAAAATCACAGAAGATTCCCTAACCGTAGGAATCAAGGAGATTCTCACAAGGCTCGAAAACCTTAGTCTTGGTCTACCGAAGGCGCAGCAGTCGATGATCGAAAAGATTCAAAAGCGGCGAAACCGAATTGAGCATCATCGCTACGATCACCAGGAAGAAGACGAGCTTATCGTCGCCGAATCCCTTCAATTCATACTGTTCTTCGTTGATGATGTTTTGAAGAATAAGCTTGAGGCTGACATCCCCCCGGAAACGCTCCGAGAAATTCAGCATATTGTTTTTGAGCACGATCAACTGTACTGGATTTCGATGCACCGCCTTGAGCAGTGGATGCGAGAAACGTGGCCGGATTGGAATGAAGAGTTGGTTGATACACCAGATGAGTTCTCGGGTACGGAGGATTGTCCGATCTGTCGCCAAACGTTTTTAGTTATGGGTTATCACAACAGGCCATTTTGTTTCCATTGCAACACAACGGTCGATGCGGAACGTTGCGAGAATTGTGGCACAACCCATTTATCGGACAAAGGGTGCTCATGGTGTCGGGAGTGAGTGTCGAAGTGTCGATCACGGTTTTCGAAAGAGATGTGCGATTCCGCACATTACCCGATCGTTCGTGACAGTGTCACGCTGACGGCCCGGAGGCAAGCGATAGTCAGCTGTTGGCCCGCTGCTGCCCGTCGCGACGGTTGCATGTCGACCCGATTGGCTTAACCCGGGAATGGAACTCTATTAGAGGGAAGGCAGTTGCTGGATAGTCGTCGGGGCGCCTTGCCGATCTCCGATGACCGGACGCTTGCTCGCACTACTCTGCATCATTTGCAAGATGACGAGCGATGTCTTGCAGTTGAGGGACACTCAACGCAGGCGACGCTTGTATGATATCGACGTTACGACCGAGGAGGGCTTGCAGCTTCGATGCCACCACGCCGCGGACGCGCTTCCCGTAGCGATAGCGGATTGGTTCGCCGTCGTAAGCGGCATTTGCGTCTGCGGATATACGTCCGACGTTGACCTCCGGGCCACCCTTGTTGCGATCTCGTTGTGCCTCGTTATTCCAGTGGTTAATGCATCGTTCTACAGATACGTAAAACAAAATAAAGATGTCACTTCGCAATCCTTATGGCACGGTGATTCGCCGCCTGGAATAGACCACTTTACTCGCACTCCAAACGAAACAAATTTGTCAATTCGCATATGTCCGAATGAAAGTTGTCAATTCGCATCCTAGACTTCGAATCCCCTCGTAAGAGCTTGATCTTATGGACAATTCCGTGCATATGATGCGGCCGGCCGCCCTTGCGCGAACACGCGGCGCGCACCGTTTCGAGGTCTTCAGTCCGAAGCTCAAACGGCGACTTACATTCGACCGCCGCTGCGCTGTCGATGAATGGATCGTGCTCGAATCGGATCCTGCGGTGCAAGCCTTCTGCGAACGCCCCGGCTTTGTCCAGTTCGGCGGTGAGCGGTTTCGCGCCGATTTCCACGTCTGCTACGCTGACCGTCGAGACCTGCTACTCCTACCCGATCCGGTCGCCGTGAAAGACAGCAAGCCACACGCGGATCTCGATGTCAGCGCCATGAACGTGCGTCTGCTTGAGCCTGCCGACCTGGCCGCCTCGCGCATCTGGATCGACAACTGGCAACGTATGCTGCCCTGCCTGACGGCCACGCGCGGCCTTGTACCGACCTCGCTACTCGATGCGATCGAGCGCTTCGTTGCAACGGCTCAACCATTACTTGCCATCGAGCGGGAATTCTCGACGGGCGATCCCATCCTGGCACGCGCTGCGGTGTTCGCCCTGCTGCACGCAGGCCGCATCGGCGCACCCGAGTTGCGCACCACGCCCCTTTCGTGGCTCACGCGATTTACCTCTGCCGAGGCCCAGCCATGAGTCGTCGCAAACCCGAACTGCAAGCTCTCGATGTAACGACCTGGCCAACAGTAGCGTGGACCGAGCTCGATGCGGCCGCGCGTGAACGCTTCCGGTCCAGGATGCAGGCAATCGAGCGCTACGCTCTCGGCGAGCCCGTCAAGGACATCGAAGACGCTACCGGTGTGAATCGTCGGCAGTTGTATCGTTTACTTGGGCGCGCGCTCGAACAGCATCATGACGGGCGCATTTTTGGGTACCGCGCGCTTATTGCGCATGTCCGCGTAACGGAGTACGTCCGAGTGCGCCCCGTCACTTTGCCAGGCGAACGCGGCAACCGTGGCGCAGTGGGCGCCCTCTCACAATTGCTCGAACGTTATCCAACCCTTGCCGGCTGGCTCCGGCTTCAGCTCAGGCAGCATCGCTTCAAGCTCGATCAACTCGGCACCGACGATGGTCTCCGTACGCGTCTGCGCGGGCTGAAAGCGTTGCATGCCGAATTCCTTCAGCAGTGCAGACGAGCAGGTCTGACGGCGGTGGACTATCCGTTCTGTACGAAAAGCCGTGCCATTCGGTCCCTGTCGGCATGCGTCAAGGCGGAGTTGCTGCGCGGCTTCGGCACAGCTGCGCGCGCGGCCGGTGCCTCACACCTCAAAGGCTTGCCGCGCCCCGATGATGCAACCGGCGCACCAACGGCCAGCCGGCCTTATCAGGTCGTGGAGTTCGATGGACACAAGCTCGACATCCGGCTCAAGATCGTCGTGCCCGATCCGCTCGGCTTCGCGCACGAGTTCGAAATCGAGCGTGTCTGGCTGCTCGCGATCATCGACGTGTGTACGCGCGCGGTGCTCGGCTTCCATCTGGTGCTTGCTCGTGAATATAGCCGCTACGACGTCATCAAGACGATCGAGAAAGCGCTGGAGCCCCGCCGCGAGCGTGCCTTCGGGATCCCGGGTCTCGCGTATGGAGCACAGGACGGGTTTCCGTCCCAGCGCCTGCCCGAACTCGCGTACGTTACATGGGAGTGGATGAAACTCGACAACGCGAAGGCGAATCTTGCCGCCGACACACTTGCTGCGTTGTGCGAATTCGTTGGCTGCAGTGTCGACGCTGGACCCCACTACAGCCCTGACGACCGCCCTTACATAGAGCGGTTTTTCGGCACAGTCCAGTCGCGCCTGTCTTCGCGATTGCCGGGTTTTACGGGTTCACATCCGCGCGACCTTCGGCGGGCACTAGCCGATCCCAAGGGTAACCTGCGCCTTTACGTATCGCTCGACGAACTAGAGGAACTGATCGACTACTCGATCGCCAGCTACCACGGCACCCCGCATGCAGGTCTTAATAGCGTGACGCCTCTCGAAGCCATGACGTATTTCGTGCGGGTCCAACAGCAATTGCTCACATGGCTGCCCGAGCGATATCGTCGAACGTTGTGCCTGATGCAAACGGCGCGGCGTTGTCGCGTGCGCGCGTATCTCGAGCAGGGGGTACGACCACACATCAATCTGTACCGCGTTCGCTACACCAATGCGGTGCTCGCCTGCAGCACGCACCTGATCGGACAGCCTCTGCTCATCTATATGAATGCGGACGATCTGCGCTGCGTGCGTGCCTTTCTGGCAGATGGCACGGAACTCGGCGTGCTTGAGGCGCAAGGGGCGTGGGGCGTCAAGCCGCACAATTTGAAGCTGCGTCAGGAAATCCTGAAGCTGCATGGCAACAAAAGTACGCTCGGCACGAATCCGATCGAAGCCTACGTTCAGGCCAAGCTTGCCGAGGCCAGGAAGACCCGAAAGGCGGCCTCCGAACTCGCGCAGGCGATGCGCACGCTCGCTGCGGCGCCGATTGTGGGGATACCGCCAGGTCCCGTCGCTTCACCCACCGTCGTCGCCGCCGCTGCGACGACGATGACTCCAGATACTGGCAACGAGTCCCCACCTGTGAGCGTGCGCCCGCGCAAGCTCACCATTGGCACTGGCCAGGTTTTCTAACGTGTCATTTGCATGGGAGGAGGTTCCATGTCGCAGCAATTACCGCGTCCGATTGATCCGTCATTGCATCCACTCGTCACCGGCAATTACCGCCTTGCGACGCCTGCGATCGAAGCGCTCTATGAGCTGGTCACACGCTGTCTGCGCTATCGGATTCCGGGTGCGCTCATTTACGGACCGCCGCGCATCGGCAAAACCCGCGCGATCGAGTATGTGCGGCTCCTGCTCGCGCGTCAGTATCCCAGGATGTCGAGCTACCATGCGCAATGCGAGCACAAGCCGCGGCACGCCGAAGCCCCGTTCTTCGGCAATCTGCTGGAAGCCGTCGGTGATCATACTCCGCACGCGGGCACGAGTTCGGCCAAACGCACTCGCCTCTCGCTGCGCATTCGCGAGGCCGCCGCTCGGGCCGGAAGTGGCACGGTACTTCTCTTCTGTGACGAGAGCCAACGTTACAACGAGAATGAATATGAATGGTTGCGTGATGTGCATGACGCGCTCGATCGCCAGCAGATCAAGCTCTTCACGTTCCTCGTCGGTCAGCAGGAACTGCTCGCGCAGAAGACGGCCTTGCAGATGGCCGGTAAAACACAGATTGTCGCGCGTCTGATGGTCGAGGAGCTCCCGTTCTACGGCATCAGGAATGCCGAGGATGTCGCCACGTGCCTTAACGGCTACGATCAGACCGCGTATCCGGAGGGCTCTGCTTGGAGCTTCACGCGTTTCTATCTTCCGCAGACGTTTGACTCCGGCTATCGCCTGGTCGGCGACGCCGGTGCGCTCTGGCAAGCATTCGAGGCTGCACATCATAAGGCGAGCCTGCCGGGTAACCTCGAGATACCGATGGACTCGTTTGTACGCGCTGTCGAGATCGTGCTCAAGGAAAGCGAGCTCAGGGACGCGCCGGGCTACTGCCCTGATGCTGCCTTGTGGACTCACGCGGTTCAGCACTGCGGCTATGTTCAGTCCCGTCATGCGACGGGACGCGTGCTGGCAGCGGTGTGATTTCGTGGCGCTCAAACGGCCGCGCTTCCCGATTCTGGCGTTTGATGAATCGGAGCTTTCGCTTTCGCGAGGAAGCGCGTTCAACCCCAAGTGGCTTTTGCCGGGGGAGTCGCTTGTCTCTATTCTGTGGAAGTTCGCGTGCGCCAACGTACTGCCCGGCGACGTGCTCGTGCATCTGATCAGCCCGTGCGTTGATCCGTCGGAGGGCGTAGCACCTGTCCGCGACGACATCGAATTCACGCGCCTGTGCCGCATACTCCGGCTGCCAGAAGGGGTGTTGCGGGTGTCTTTGCTTGATGCAGCGCTTCCCGGTCGGCCTCACCCGGCTTTCCGCTATTGTAAACTGTGCGCCGCGCATGGCTACCAGAGCGTGCTACATCAGCTTGAGGATGAAGATCGCTGCCCCGCACATCATCAATCACTCGACACACGTTGTCCGCACTGCGGTGGCGAGACGCCGTACATCGTCAGCGCCAGCGTAATCGAGGCTCCGTTTCGATGCCTATCGTGCCGTTCCCATTTCAGTTATGGTCGACTTTCGCTCCTCTCGACCATCCCTGCGATGCGCAGGCAGGACCGCATTGCCATGAGACGTCGCTTGCTGCTGCGGTTGGAAAATACGGTCGACACCGTGGGCCCCAAGGTGGCAACGCCCGTCGTAATTGACACTTCGCAATGCCAGGCCAGTGACAACTTTACTTCGTTTCCTGCAAGTCGCTGATCTCACGTGATTTTATCGACTCGCCGGCACCGCGACGCCGCGAATTGACAACTTTATTAGCGAAGTTGTGACAACTTTGCTTCGGTCTACGGGTGGGTCAGTTTCACATCGGCGCTAACACTTAAGAACCAGCATGTGAAGATTGTCCACGTCAAAATCCTGTTACAGCAGCTACTCCGGTGACGAAGGATCCGCTATCCTGGAATCGGACGCGGGACTCGTATCGGATCCTTTGACAGGTGATTTGTCGTCGCGATGGACAGCGAATGAATGGGGCCGGCCCAAAGCCCAAAATCAGGATGAGCCGGACTGTGACGTTGACGAGATTTTCCTGTGCCCCCGTGTAGCGCGTCGGACGATGACATGGATAACTCCGCAATTTGGCACAAACCCGCGCGAACTTTAATCGCAATGACTTGTGTCATGCGATGCCAACTGATTTACGTGGCTTGATGTGCCTCGCTCTGCCACAACCTTAGCCGATGCAGATTGAGCGTCATCCACCCAGGTCCTCGGATTCTGGCGAGCCGGATTGAAGCCGGCAGATGAATATTGAGCCATCTCGTCTCGGACCTGTGCACGCGTCAAGGCATGCTCAGGTAGCGTCTGCGCGAACGTTGAAGCGGAAATTAACAATCCGACGGCCGAAATCAGACAATGCAGTTTATGTTTCAAAGTGACCTCTCCAGATACGTAGAGATCTTCGCCAGACAACCTTGTGGCCGACGTAAGACCAAATTAAGATGAGTGCCTCGGCAGAGCTGCTATCGCCTCCGGGCGAACTGATTGAAGACTCGCCTCTCTTGCGCTGAGGTGGAACGACAGACATCGGTAGCTACTGTACAGTCCAAGCAAGGTGCCGGTAAGCTTCGAATCTCGCTAACACCTATAGACAAAATTCATCAATCGAGCGCTACCGCCGAAGCGGCGGGCTGATGCCGCGGTACAGATTCCGCTGAGCCTTAAATGACGGGCACACGACGGATGTCGAGCTCTCGATGCTCGTATCAGAATTTTCCACACGAGGGCCCAGTAGGCATGTATGACAACACCCTTCGAGACTCGTTTAGCGGCCTAACTGCGTTTATCACGGTCGCGCGCGAAAAAAGCTTCACACGGGCTGCGGCTCAGTTAGGGCTTTCGCAGTCGGCTGTAAGTCACTCGGTTCGCGCACTGGAAAAAACTCTTGGCGTACGCCTGCTCGCTCGAAACTCCAGAAATGTGTCTGCAACTGAGGCCGGAGAACGGTTGCTTCGCACTGTGGCGCCCCAGTTCGAGGAAATCGACGCTGAACTGCAGGCGCTCTCGGAATTGCGAGACAGCCCATCTGGGACCATACGGATCACAGCTTCAGACCACCCTATCCGCTCGGTCCTTGCACCAAGATTGAAGAAATTCCTGCCACAGTTTCCAGGGATTAAGCTAGAGCTATCCGTCGACAACGGCCTTACCGACATCGTTGCAGCCCAGTATGATGCGGGCGTCCGGCTTGGAGAATCGGTTGCACAGGACATGATAGCCGTGCGCATCGGGCCCGATCTTCGCTTCACAGTCGTCGCTACAAGAAAGTACTTCAGCAATCGCGCAATGCCGCGGAAGCCCAATGATCTGATGGAGCACAACTGCGTGAATCTCCGATTGCCCACATACGGCGGTATTTGGGCATGGGAGTTCGAAAATCGAGGCCGACAGATAAATGTTCGGGTTAGCGGACAAGTCATGTACAACAGCATCTATGATTGCCTAGATGCAGCAGTCGCGGGACTTGGAGTCGCTTACGTGCCAGAGGACATGGCGCAGCCATATGTGAAAGCGGGGCACCTCATCCCGACGCTCGAAGAGTGGTGCCCGTTATGGGCTGGGTACCATCTTTACTATCCGAGTCGAAGACAACCGTCTGGCGCAATGTCGGCTCTGATCGCCGCCTTGCGACATACGCCATAACATCATCGGGCTTCGATGCACATCTTACAACGCGTTCACCTGCTCCGTTTCGACTGCGCGGTATTCCTTAACGCAGCGATGTCTCGCTTGGGCGGTGCGCCGTACAGGCGACTGTATTCTCGATTGAATTGGGACGGGCTTTCATAGCCGACCTGGAAAGCAGCACTTGCCGCGTCCAGATGCTCATTCAGCATAAGTCGCTTTGCCTCATTCAGTCTCAGCCACTTCTGATACTGCAAGGGGCTCATTGACGTCAGTTGCCGGAAATGATGATGGAATGTCGGCGTACTCATCTGTACCCGGGCCGCCAGTTCCTCAATTCGGAGCGGTACCGCATAGTTCGCCTTTAGCCAGGCAATCGCCTTCGCAACCCGATGGCCTTGAGCATCCACTGATGCGATTTGCCGAAGCAGTGCGGACTGATCGCTCATCAACAGGCGATAGTGAATTTCGCGCTGGAGTAGCGGCGAAAGCACAGGAATAGCATCCGGCTCGTCCAGAAGATCCAGCAAACGACCCAATGGGTTCAGGATAGCCGGCGTTACTGAACTGATTCCAACGCTCTTGCTTGCCGCGCGAGGTCGCGATAGTGGCAGCCCGCACTGCGCAATTAACTCAGCGAGAACCCGCAAGTCAAGCATTAAGGTTAGTCCCAAACAGGGCCGCTCTGGGCTGGCCGCGACCACTTCAGACGTTGCTGGCAGGTCCAGTGAGGCAATCAGGAACCGCGAGGCGTCGTAGGGATACGCTTCGCCGCCTACAAGCATCTGCTTAACTCCTTGTACAACCAGAACAATGCTGGGCTCGATGATGCACGGCGATGGTTGAGCCGGCGCTTCCCGTCGAAAGAACGTGAGATTCGGGATCGGTGTCGCGCAATCTCCTGCAGGGTCCATCGCCCACTTGCCGATGACGCGAGCCGGCATACCTTGCTCCTCCGCAAGCGGCGCAGCGTCGCTACGCTTGACCTTGTGATTTGACATCCCAGCAAAAACCTCCTTGACTCGACTGTACTCCAGCGACGGATGTTTTGTACCTGCTGCATCGAGACTCATCGGATTAGGCAACAAAACGAGCGGATTGCTATATCAGTTCTCGGTGAGCGACAGGAGAATGTCTTCTATTCGGGATACCGTGACAAGCAACGAGCGTCGGTTCACTCCTGTGGCCGGACAACAACCGGACGACGCTCGACTACGACTCACCCGTGCACTGATGCATGGACGTCGGCAGCGAAACTCGAAAGTCAGAAGCACATCTGTGATTTTTCCGGGGAGTTGCATCACCACATGCCATAACTCAGCCGTGACGACAGGCTTGATGCCAGCCTTGATCGGCGTTTGGAGAAAGGACATCGCGTAGCGTTACGTTTTCTTCGTCTCGAGCGTTGCCCAATTTTTTGTTCACGTAAGAAGATGTCTATGAGAAAGCTTCTACTGTTTTTTACGCTCCTGGTGAGCTCATTTACTGCGATGGCTCAAGATATGTCGAATGGCGCGGACAATTTCTACAAGAGCAACAAGCTGACTGTTGAGAAAGTCACTTTCAAAAACCAGTATCAAATGAAGGTTGTTGCGAATCTCTTCATTCCGAAAGGTTTGGATCGCAGCAAGAAGTATCCGGCGATTGTCGTCGGCCATCCCAACGGTGCTGTGAAGGAGCAAAGCGCGAACCTCTATGCACAGAAGCTTGCCGAGCAAGGGTTCGTGACTTTGGCCCCCGATCTCTCGTTCTGGGGCGAAAGTGAAGGTCAACCGCGTAATGGCGTCTCGTCCGACATATATACCGAAGTATTCATGGCCTCGGTTGATTTCCTCGGCACCCGACCTTTCGTCGATAGGAGCAGGATTGGCGCTCTCGGCATCTGCGGGAGCGGCAGCTATGTCGTCAGCGCGGCGAAGATCGACCCAAGGATGAAAGCCATTGCTACGGTCAGTATGTACGACATGGGTGGCGTGAACCGCAACGGGCTAAATCATTCCCAGTCGCTTGAACAGCGAAAGCAGTTTATTGCTGCGGCTGCGGAGCAACGTTACGTGGAGTTTCAGGGCGGCAAGAAAAAATACGTTGATGGAATGCTCGAAACGCTGAGGCCGGACGCTAGTCCTATCGAGCGGGAGTTCTTCGATTTTTACCGTACTCCCCGAGGCGAAGTTGTTCCTAAGGGATCGTCGCTCTACCTCACTACCAATCGCCCGATTACTGCGGAGGTGAAGCAGATGAACTTCTACCCGTTCAACGACATTGTGACCATTTCGCCCCGCCCGATGCTGTTTATTGCCGGCGAGAAGGCGCATTCCCGAGAATTTAGCGAGGAAGCGTACAAACTTGCTGGTCAGCCCAAGGAACTGGTCATCATTCCTGGTGCCGGTCACGTAGACCTGTATGACCGGACAGATCTGATTCCGTTCGCCAAGTTGACCGACTTCTTCCAAAAGAACCTTTGAAAACCGACTTCGTTAGCGAATTTTGACTGATCGCGCGACATCGTTCCCGGTGTCGCGCCATTCTCATTCACAGCTTGAAAGATGCGAAAAACCAAGGCGGATCCGTTGCAGCGCGACCGCCAGCGCCGCCTCCGCAGGGTTTTTTATTTATCGACTGGGTTCATAGAGCCTAGTGAAACTGAAGTGATGTCGTTGCGTTCTGGCGTGTTACGTTTCGTGCGCATGGATCATGCGTCGATCCCGGATATAGGAATGGCGCACACCTAAGTCTTGTGTGGCCGCTGATGAGTCTTATCGAAGCAGTCATATCGCGCGAGCGGCACACTCTGCGGACAGGTTACGGCGTCAATCTCTCGAAGCAATTAGTTTTCGAAAATCATGGAACTTCAAATCAACGATACGTCCTGCCATGTCGAGGCAGATAGCGACACTCCACTTCTATGGGTGCTTCGTGATGAACTAAGACTAACAGGCACGAAGTATGGTTGCGGCCTCGCTCAGTGCGGAGCCTGTTCTGTATTGATCGATGGCGCGGTGGTGCGCTCTTGCGTTACACCCATTGACGGCCTGACGGGCCGCAAGATAACGACGATCGAGGCGGTCGAGGCCGACACCGTCGGCAAACGTGTCGTCGCGGCTTGGGTCAAGCATCAAGTCCCGCAATGCGGCTACTGCCAGTCCGGCCAGGTCATGGCCGCAACTGCCCTCCTGAAGCAGACACCGCGCCCCACCGACGAAGAGATTGCGGGGGCCATGCTCAACCTATGTCGTTGCGGAACATATAACGCGATCCGTGCAGCGGTCCGCGATCTGGCGGGCGTCGAGGTCAGTGCTCCTGCACCACCAACACATGCCTCCATTGAAACGATATCGCCCCTCGGAGACGGCGTGCGCGTTGCTGCATCCGCTGCTGTTCTTCTCGGCATTGGTGCCGTAACTCTAACGAGTGCGTCGGGTAACCCTGGTGACAACGAACGGGGAGAAGATTGATGTCGAAAATGGTATTCGAGCCCGTGAGCGACGAAACGTTCCCGACCACGGAGACCCCGGTCAATATATCGCGGCGGCGCTTTCTGCTGGCGTCGGCAGGCATTGCGGGAGGCGCTCTCGTTCTCGGTTTTGGTCTTCCCGTCCGAGACGCGCGCGCTCAGGCGGCTACTAATCTACCAATAAAGCGAGTTGCGGCATTCCTGGAGATACGTCCCGACAATACGATCCGCTTCCAAAGCCCATTCATCGAAGGAGGTCAAGGCATTTTCACCGCCATGGCGCAAATCATCGGCGAGGAACTTGACGCGGATCCCGCAACGTTCGTGGTGGAAAACGCGCCCCCTGGAAAGGACTATCAGATCATGGATAGCGGCGGACGGTACACTGGCGGGAGTTCCTCAGTCCGCTCGAGCCATCAGACGATGCGCCGACTGGGCGCACTGACACGCGGGATGCTCCTTCAAGCGGCCGCCCGTAAATTGCACGTTCCCGTCAGCCAACTTACTACGCAGCCGGGGCGAGTCGTCCATAGCGGTTCAAATCGCTCGCTCAGCTACGGGCAATTGACTTCGTCAGCTATCAGCCTGCCGGTTCCTGACCCGGATAGCGTAAAGCTGAAGGACCCAACTCAGTTCCGCTGGATCGGCAAGCCTATCGAACGCCTGGACGTACACGAGAAATCAACGGGTAGAGCGATCTACACTATCGATACTCGCGTTGACGGCATGTTGCATGCATCCGTGCAACACGCACCTAGACTCGGGTTGACGGTCGGCTCGCTCCGTAACGAGAGTCAGGTCAAAGCAATGAAAGGCGTCCATTCCGTCCATCGACTGGATGGCGCGGTGGCAGTCGTTGCTGAACGGTGGTGGGTTGCAAAACGCGCGGCGGAAGCCTTACAGGTTGATTGGCGCGAGCCGGGGCCAGACTCAACGCTCCGGTACATGCCGGCCGATTTCTCGACGAACGCGTTCCGTGAACAGCTTGCAAGTGCATCGGGCTCAGGTGATACGGCAGAGACCGCTGGCGACGTTGGGAGCGCGATGAAACATGCGCACGCGACCGTCAGTGCGACTTACCATAGTCAGTACCTCAACCATGCGCAGCTGGAGCCGCCGTCATCCCTGGCGCGGTTCAATCCCGACGGTACGCTCGAGGTATGGCTGCCTAACCAGGCGCCAGACCTCTTTCTGGCGGACATGGCTAAACGAACCGGACTCGATCCGCAGAAAATCATCATCCATTCGCCAATTCTTGGCGGCTTCTTTGGGCGGCACTTCATCTACAACACTGCGAGCCCATATCCTCAAGCAGTCCAGCTGGCGAAAGAAACCGGCCGCCCTGTCAAGGTCATCTGGAGCCGTGAAGAAGAGTTTCTTCGTGACATCTTGCGTCCCATGGCCGTCGTCCAGTTTCGTGCAGGGCTCGATGCGAACGGCATGCCTGTCGCCCTTGAAGCGGTCAGCGCGACCGAGGGTCCTACGGAGGGTATCAACAACAAACGAGATACCATGCTTGACCCGACTGCTCTGGAGGGCTTGACTGGCAAGGCCTACGCAATCCCGAACCGGCGCATTGCTCAACTGTATGTTAAGACGCCCGTCATGCTTGGCTACTGGCGCTCCGTTGGAAATTCCCATAACGACTTTTTTTACGAGACGTTTCTCGACGAGATGGCCGACAAAGGCGAACAAGATCCCTACGATCTTCGACTCAGACTCTTGCAGGGTAATCGCAGGTTGACCAACCTTTTGCGCGCGGTCAGCGAGCTTGCTGGCGGATGGCAACGTGGTCCGTTCACAGCGAAAGATGGGACGCGACGTGCACGCGGCATTGCCATGGCTTCCCCGTTCGGTTCGCAGACGGCCGCGATCGCAGAAGTTTCTATCATGGACGGCCAAGTCGTAGTACACGATATATGGCAAGCAATCGACCCGGGGAATATCGTTAATCCTGCCATCGTCGAGGCGCAAGTAAGTGGCGGAGTTGCGCTCGGACTGTCGCAAATTCTCGTCGAAGAAGCTGGATACGAGAACGGCATGCCGGTCGCGAGAAACTATGACATGTATCCCATCCTGCCACCTGGGCGGATGGCACGTGTACACGTCCGCGTTGTTGAGAGCGGAGAAAAGATGGGAGGCATCGGCGAACCACCGGTTCCAGCCGTTGCGCCAGCCGTCGCCAACGCAGTCTCCCGATTGACAGGTCAGCGAGTTCGAAGCATGCCGCTCTCCCGGTACTCCTTCAAAAGCCAAGCCTAGCCGCACATCCGATACTTTTGTGACAACAAATGACTAAACGCCGGTCAATGAAACTTTTGGCCGCGCTGCTGGTGTGCTGCCTCATGGTAGCGGCCGGTGTAGCGCGATTCGTGACTTTGACTCCCGCCTCCCCCTTCGATGGCGTTAGAAGCATTCAAACACCAGCGTCCGCGCTCATTCGACACGGCGAGTACGTCGCCAGACTTAGCGATTGTATCGCATGCGACAGCACGCCACGCAGCGCGCCGTTCGCCGGCGGCCTGGAAATGGCAACGCCAATGGGATCCATTTTCGCTACGAACATCACGCCCGACAAGGAAACTGGCATCGGCGAATACAGCCTGGCAGACTTTGACAGGGCCGTTCGACATGGTGTGGCACGGGATGGACATCGACTTTATCCGGCGATGCCTTATCCATCGTATGCGAAGCTCAGCGACGACGATATGCGCGGTCTTTATGCCTATTTCACACAGGAGGTCACTCCCGTTAGGCAAAAGAACAGGGCGACGGAGATACCCTGGCCATTGAACATGCGTTGGCCACTAGCACTCTGGACCGCCGCTTTTACGGAGTCCGGTGCATATCGACCGAAGACGCATCCAGACGCGGACCAGCATCTCTGGAATCGTGGCGCCTATCTTGTCCAGGGAGCTGGTCACTGCGGGAGTTGTCATACGCCGCGAGGCTTCCCGATAAACGAAAAGGCCTTGGACGACGGCGATCCTCTTTATCTGTCGGGCGCGCTTCTCGACGGCTGGTATGCCCCGAGCCTCAGAGGCGACGTCAACACGGGGCTTGGCCGGTGGAGCGAAGTGGACATTTACAGATTTCTGAAGCTTGGGCGCAACCCTCATGCGGTGGTATTCGGCTCAATGACTGAAGCTTTCAATAACTCTACTCAGTTCATGACAGATGGAGACCTTAAGGCCATTGCACATTATCTTAAATCACTTCCTGGGGATTCCGGGCGGGACGGATTGCCATGGTCATACGACCCGACGATGAAGGACGCCCTGACCGTTGGAGTACGGCTTAAAAAGCCGGGTGCGCAGACGTTCATCGCTAAATGCAGTGCCTGTCACGGCCAAGACGGCCGCGGTCAGGGTGAATGGATTCCGGGACTTGCTGGGAGCGCGTCGTCTATGGCCAAAGAAAATGCGTCTAGCATTAACGTGATCTTGAACGGATCGGGACGAGCCGTTGCAAATGGCGTCCCAGACGCCTACCGCATGCCGCCTTTCCGAAATCAACTCTCGGATCAAGAGATTGCCGATGTCCTCACCTTTGTGCGGACGTCCTGGGGCAACAGGGGCGGCGCAGTGGCGTCAGATGAGGTGAGAGACCTTCGACGACGGACCACTTCGGCAAGCAGCAACGTCGTCGTCCTGCAGATGCGTTGATCCGGCGCAACCAAGCTTGAATCCGGACCAAGAGTGGCTCGCGGTTCGGATAGTTGTTGGTCATGCGCCCGAGAACAACGCGGGCGCCGCTAGTGCTGCCAGGACGGATAAATGCTCGCGAACACAGCGAACGACGCACCTCGATCGACCGTTGTCCGCACCGAGCGATGTAATCGCTGCTCCAGGCCGCGATCTCGATTTATCAATCCTGCACATAGCCGCATTCGGCGTATGCGTCTTATCAGATGGAGCGAGGAAGCTTACATTATCGGCAATGGTCTTTGAAACGTACCGTGTTGTTAGAGGAGAAGATTCATGGATGTTAAAGCATATGGCGCTTACGCCGGGGACGAGCCACTGCAACCGCTTGAGATCAGGCGACGTGTGCCAGGCGCTCATGACGTCCAGATTGAAATCGCGTTTTGCGGCATCTGCCATTCAGACCTTCACCAGGTCCGCGCAGAATGGGCCGGGACGCAGTTTCCTTGTGTACCGGGTCACGAAATCGTCGGGCGCGTATCAGCTATTGGCGAACACGTGTCGGGACTGAAGGTTGGCGACCTTGTCGGCGTCGGTTGCATCGTTGATAGCTGTAAGCACTGTGACGAATGCGATACCGGACTCGAGAATTACTGTGATGGCCTCGTCGGAACCTACAACTTCCCGACCTCCGACGAACCTGGCTGGACACTTGGCGGATATTCTGAGCGAATCGTCGTTCATGAACGGTACGTGCTCCGAATCCGCCACCCGGAAGAACAGTTAGCGGCCGTCGCACCATTGCTTTGCGCCGGGATCACAACGTACTCACCGCTGCGTCACTGGGAGGCCGGGCCGGGAAAGAAGGTCGGCATCGTCGGTATCGGTGGCTTAGGGCACATGGGTATCAAGATCGCCCACGCGATGGGCGCACACGTGGTGGCATTCACCACGTCTGAGTCGAAGTGCGAAGACGCGAAAGCCTTGGGTGCAGACGAAGTCGTAGTCTCACGCAATCCCGATGAGATGGCAGTTCACCTGAAGAGCTTTGACCTGATTCTTAATACGGTAGCGGCACCGCACAGTCTCGACGACTACCTGACGCTTCTAAAGAGAGACGGTACGTTGACGCTGGTAGGCGCCCCGGCCACCCCGCACCCTTCTCCCGAGATTTTTAATCTGATCATGAAGCGACGATCGGTGGCAGGCTCGATGATTGGCGGAATTCCAGAAACTCAGGAGATGCTGGATTTCTGCGCAAGACATAACATCGTCGCCGATATTGAGATTATCAATGCTGCTGAAATCAACACCGCCTACGAGCGGATGTTGAAGGGCGACGTCAAGTACCGCTTCGTGATCGACAATTCAACCCTGCTTGTCTAGAACACGAACTCGTCGGCGGGTCTCCGGTAATCCTACCTAACGGCGCCCGTCCGACTTAATCAGATACTACCCGCCCCATCTGCACGCGATTTCGAGCAGCCCGACGACTTACTTTTCTCGAGTTCGGCCTTCCGGACCATCGAAAAAATACTACCTTGTTTGTGACGTATGACCAAGTCTGAAGTTCGTCCGTGTGATCCTGAATTGTTCAACGGCACGCCGGCATGGGGCGCAGTGCTGGCAATGTCACTTGGCGCGTTCGCCCTAGTCGCGTCTGAATTCATGCCAGTCAGCCTCCTGACTCCCATCGCCACCGATCTCCACATCAGCGAAGGGCAAGCCGGGCAAGCGATCTCCGTTTCAGGGGCGTTTGCATTATTCACGAGCCTCTTCATCTCTTCGCTGGCAGGACGCCTCGACCGGAAAGTACTTCTGCTTTCGCTGACGCTTCTGATGATCGTATCGGGAACGGTCGTGGCGTTCTCCCTAAATTATGAAGCATTCTTGATTGGACGCGCGCTTATTGGTGTTGCGATTGGTGGCTTCTGGTCGATGTCGGCAGCAACGGCCATGCGGCTTGTGCCGAGTCACCAGGTTCCCCGCGCCTTGGCAATCCTCAACGGAGGAAACGCGCTTGCAACCGTGATTGCCGCGCCCCTCGGAAGCTTCCTCGGCGCCCTCATTGGTTGGCGCTGGACGTTTTTTTGTGTCGTTCCGATTGCTGCCGTCGCCCTCGCCTGGAAGCTCATTAGTTTTCCGTCAATGAAAATCGCAGGCGGTCAACGTATTGGAAATGTTTTTCGCTTGATGAACCGCCGTCCTGTCGCACTGGGAATGATCGCTGTCAGCCTGTTCTTCATGGGGCAATTCTCCCTCTTCACGTATTTGAGGCCCTTCCTTGAAGCAGTAACCGATCTGAGCGTCTCGGCCCTTTCGCTTATGCTGCTGCTTATGGGAGTGGCCGGGTTCGTAGGAACAACGTTGATCGGAACGTTCCTGAAAGAACGTCTCTATCGAACGCTGGTCATCATCCCTGCACTGATGGCTCTAATCGCACTAGCGCTGATTTTGATCGGGAGCTCCGCAGGCGCCACCGCTGTCGTCTTGGTCGCTTGGGGCTTGATCGCCACGGCCGCGCCTGTGGGCTGGTGGACCTGGCTGGCAAGGACTTTGCCCCAAGACGCTGAAGCTGGTGGCGGGCTGATGGTGGCGATTATTCAACTTGCAATCACACTAGGCGCAACGATGGGTGGGGTATTGTTCGACCTCGTGGGCTATAAAGCAACGTTCGGTACGAGTGCGGGGATTCTTGTGATCGCTGCAGTGCTCGCAAGACTGGCAGGCCACGATGCTGTCAAAAGAATGGCACCGGCCCGTGGATCAGAGACGAAGCGGCATCGAGGGTAGCCACGCGGCACGTCTGCGATCCGGTGTATGCAGCAAACACCACTTCAGTCCCGGTTGTGAATTTGCAGCGTCACTTCGGTTGGCAAAAAAGTCGACCGAAACGGCCAACGCGGTAGGCCCATGCTGGGCCTTCGTCCGTCTCGTAGGCCAAAACCCCCGCCAACATACCGAAAGGCTCGATATAGCGGGCGATCTGCAACGGACCTGCATCAACAGGATCGAATCCGACCTGCACAATCAGATCTGAAGCGACAGACTTGCTGTTCGAATCGTTTCCGCAAAAAATAAGGCTTGGTCGTAGTGACTCGCTCCTGCGTTCGAAGACAGGCATTAACGCCTCGCTAGGGACAGTCTGAAAAGCAGCGACCACGTGCGCATCAGGTATCTTTTGCGAAAGGACCTCAGCTCCCGAACACGTGTGACCGATAGTCAGTTGAGTGTCTCCAGCATTTAGCGGATTGCAGCAGCTTATAACCGTCTTTCCCGCCAGACTGCCAGCCGAAGATAGCACTTCATCGATATTCAGCCAGTGTACGGCGAGTAGTACGAGGTCCGCGTCCTGCACTGCATCGCGCGGATTGCCCGAGCACGCGGAGTCACCGGCATCACGAACCAGTTGGACAAGTTTTTGCTCACTGCGAGAATAGCTGAATGTCACCTGGTGGCCCACTCGGGCGAACATTGTGCCAAGATTGCCACCCATGCGGCCAGAACCCAAAATCCCAATTTTCATCTTTCGACTCCTGGATAAGATCATCGACGCGGCAGTGGAAGAAGCGCGAGTAGTCTACCGATGCAATAGTCGTGTCTCGCCATGCCCACAACATGCGAGGGGACGAACGGCGTCGTCACGCAGCAGTACATTAGGTGGGACCTGTTCACCTCATCGTGGTAGAAGCCATCCCTGCTCTGAAATCATGCAGTGCCTTCGATTAGAAGCCGACCATGCCAGTAGAGTAAAGCGGCCTCTTTTGTATGCAACTATGAATGAGATTCATAAGTACATACGTCGATCAAGAATGAACCTTGATATATGGCCACCGCATCCATGCTAGACTTACTCCCTCATCATGCACCCGATCGATAAATGCCTCGGGAAAACTACAGCGAGCTACTTGCGCTAATCTCGGTCGCGCGTGAGCGCAGCTTCACACGTGCTGCCGCCAAACTCGGCATGTCGCAATCAATGCTCAGCCTCACGATCCGCAAACTTGAAGCGCGGCTTGGAGTGCGATTGCTCACGCGGACCACACGTAGTGTCTCGGTCACAGAGGCCGGCGAAAGACTGCTACGAGTCACTATCCCCAGGTTTGACAGCATCGAATCCGAGCTGAAATCGGTAGCGGAGCTACGGGATGTACCCGCTGGAAACATTCGAATAACGGCAACGGATCACGCAATTGACACTTTGCCATGGCCAAAGCTATCCGAGATTTTGCCAACCTATCCACAGATTAATGTTGAGCTGAGCATCGACTATATGCTGACCGACATAGTCCAAGGGCGGTACGATTTTGGGGTGCGCCTCGGCGATGAGTTAACTCAAGACATATCGGCCGTTCGCATCGGACCCGATTTTAGGTTCGCCCTCGTAGGGGCGCCGTCATATTTCGCGTCGCGCCCTATGCCGACAAAGCCAGAGGATCTTCTGAATCACGACTGCATCAATCTCCGGCTACCCACTCGAGGCAATCTCTATGCTTGGGAACTCAAGAATGGGTACCGAGAAATTAATGCCAAGGTGAATGGTCGACTGGTGTTCAACGGTATCTATCAAATACTGAACGCCGCCCTCTCCGGCTGTGGGCTGGCCTATATTCCCGAGGATCTCGCTCGGCCACACCTTGCGGCGGGAAGGTTAGTTCCTGCGCTAAAGACCTGGTGGCGGAAGTTCCCCGGTTATCACCTTTACTACTCAAATCAATGGGAAACGACGCGAGCAATGCAGGTCCTGATTGAATCACTGCGGATAGGGAAGCGAGGATAGCGCCTAAGCGTCCAGAGTACTCAACCACACATTTTCCATGCCATTGGCTTCCATCCTCACTCTCCGCGGCTTAACGAGTCGCGTTTGGTCTACTGCTCGCGCTACGCGGCTCGCACTGTTGCGGCAGTTACATCAAGTGTTGATGTAGACAGTCTTGGTGTAAAGATAGGTGTCGAGGTGTGCGCGTCCACCCTTCGCACCGTAGCCGCTGTGCTTGGTTCCGCCAAAACCGACAAGCGGATCCGTTACCCCATAGCAATTCACCCACATCATACCTGTATGAATCCCCTTGACGACCCTCAGTGCGGTAGAAAGGTCTCTCGTCCATACCGCACCGCCTAAACCGTATTCCGTCTGGTTCCCAAGTGCGATAGCTTGCTCGGCCGTGTCGAAAGGGATTACCGAAAGCACGGGACCGAAAATTTCTTCCTGCGCGATCCTCATTTCGTTGTCCACATCAGAAAATACTGTCGGGGACACGAAATATCCCTTGGCGAGGGAATCGCCGAGGCGTTCACCGCCGCATACCAGTTTGGCGCCTTCACGAGACCCAAGATCGATGTACGACATCACACGGTCGAGTTGCCGCTCTGAAATCAGAGGTCCGAGTTGCGCGTCAACGTCCAGGCTATGTCCCACGCGGACAGACTTCGCAAACTCAGCAACGCGTGCACAGAATTCCTTGACGATCGGACGTTGCACGAAAACTCGGGTTCCCGCGTAGCAAATTTGCCCCGAATTGGCGAACACGCCCATCGCCGCGCCAGGGACCGCTTTGTCAAGATCCGCGTCGGCGAAAATGATATCCGGTGACTTTCCACCGAGCTCAAGCTGTAGTTTTTTGATGTTAACAGCCGAAGCTTCAATGATTTTTCGGCCTGTCACCGTAGAACCGGTGAATGCGATACGATCAACTCCGGGATGCCGGGCCAAGGCTTCCCCGGCAACCCCGCCCATTCCTGTAACTACGTTTACAACGCCAGGCGGAAGCCCAGCCTCGTGGAGCAGCTCAACCACACGCAACATGCTCAGCGATGCATCTTCGGCCGGTTTGAGGACGATAGTGCATCCTGTGGCCATCACGGCGCCCAGCAACCACCATTGACTGACGAGTGGACCGTTCCAAGGGACAATCCCCCCGATGACACCCACTGGTGCCTTGATCGACATTGTGACGACTTCGCCGGGCAACCCGTTTTGCAATGTCTCGCCTGCGATCGTTGCTGTCTGTGACGCAAAAAAGAGGATGAACTTCAGCATCGTCGCTTTGGAGGCGCGTGTGCGAGAGATCGGCGCGCCCATGTCCATGGACTCGATCTCTGCCAGTTCATCGAAATTCTTCTCCATAAGGTCATGGACCCGATAGAGAAGCATCTGACGCTCGTAGGGACTCCAACGACTCCACGGCCCCTCGAAGGCCGCGCGTGCGCAACGAACCGCACGGTCAATATCTGCCTCGTTGCCCTCGGCCAAACGACCAATCACTTCACTGGTCGATGGGCTTCGCGTATCAAAAGATTTTTCCAGGGCGGCAGAGACTTCCTCTCCGCCAATCCAAAGTCCGTGCTTCTCGCGAGACAAGAACCTCTTTGTCGCGTCGCTGAGAGGAGCAAGCGAAGCTTGTGCTTTCATAAATTCTCCGGAACCAGATTCAGTATTGGCGAGGTAGCAGATGGCAGCGTCTCGCTGGGCGCAGAATGGAAACACGCACAACTACATCAGGAAGACGCCCTTGCCACCACTCTGCAGATCAAACTTGCGATAAGCCTCTTCGGCCTCACCTAGACTCCAGCGATCCGTGAAGAGCGCATCCAGATCGATACCCCTTTCTATTACAAAGTCCGCGCAGGCCTTCTGGGCTTGAATCGACATGGTCCACGACGTCAAGATGCGCAGTTGTGTGCGAAGCAGGTTTGCGAGGGAGAACGTAATCTCGGCACCAATCCCGACGAGACATACCGTGCCCCACGGCCTCACGCAGCTAATGGCGTCCCGCCCAGCCGCCGCCGCACCTGCCGTCTCCAGCGCCATCGTTGCGCCTCTTCCGCCCGTCAGTTCTTTGATAGCTTCCGTAACGTTTAGCTGACGTGGGTCAAGTACGTGATCCGCGCCGAAAGCCTTTGCAGTAGCTCGTCGGCTCTCATCGATGTCCAGACCGATGACGCGCGCTCCTTGCGCCTTGGCGAGAAGCGTGGCGGAAAGTCCAACGGGTCCTTGGCCGAAGATAGCGATCGTGTCCCGCCCGGTCACATCCATTCTTTCAAACGCGCCCCAAGCAGTTCCGGTGCCGCAGGAAATAGCGGCCCCTGCAGCAAAGCTAAGACGTTCATCAAGCGGCACCAAGGTGCCTGCCGGGACCTTCATATACGGTGCATGGCCCCCGTCCGAGTCGATTCCATACACCTTGACCGGGACAGCTCGACACATTTGCGGCCACCCCGCGCGACAGTCTTCGCAGCCAGAACAACCGTAGTAGTGATGCACCATCACCCTGGCACCGATGCGTGCATGAGGACTTATCGCCCCTGGCCCAACTGCCACGACCACCCCGCAAGGCTCATGTCCCCCAATCAACTGACCGGTAACCATGTTGGCCGGCCGGCGGTAGAGGTGAAGGTCACTTCCACACATTCCCGAAGCCTTCATCTCGATGACGACCTCTCCCGGGCCCGGTGTCGGGTCGGGGACTTCAACGAGCGCAACCTTACGGTCACCTTGAAAGACGATGCCACGCATAATAGGATCTGCCTCCTCTTTAGTTTCTAAATCAGATGATCATTCAAGTCTGTGGTCAAACAAGTCGTTTCTCTAGCGGGCTGACCATCCCCCGTCGATTGTCCATGCAGCTCCGCGCACTTCCTGGGCTGAGGGACCGCAGAGAAATCCAATTACAGAAGCGACGTCAGCACTTGTGATGTAATTGGCCGACGGTTGTCGTGTTGCCATTGCTGTTTCCTGCACGGTTTCGATTGACACTCCGCTTTCGCTGGCTTGCCGATGATGTCCATCGAGTACCCGCTCAGTGCTGACCAGGCCCGGACAGACTGCGTTGCAGGTGATGAGAGTACCGGCCGTCTCGAGAGCCACGGTCTTTGTCAATCCGATCAGCGCATGCTTGGTAGCCACGTACCCCGCCCTGTTTGGAACTGCAACGAGGCCAAGCACCGACGCCACGTTGACTATGCGTCCCCATCCACGTGCGCGCATCATAGGGAGGGCACAGCGTATCGTATGGAACGGGCCGCTCAAATTAAGAGCTAACTGCTTGTTCCATACATCTGCGTCGAAAGCCTCTATCGCCGAGTCGGCGTAGGCGTAGCCTGCGTTGTTAATTAGAATATCTAGATTATCGCGTCCGTGGTCTCGAGCCGCCTCCACGAGTTCCCGAACAGCGTCCGGTCGAGAAACGTCCGCGTCGCTATGGGCCACCCTGACGCCATATCGCTCCGACAAGCGATTCCGCAAGCTTGCGATCGCTTCGGGGTGTCCAAAACCGTTCAGCATGATGTCTGCTCCCATCCCCGCGAGCGTTTCAGCGGTCTGCAGTCCGATACCGGCTGTCGACCCCGTGATAAGGGCACAACGGCCTATAAGCGGTCGGCCATGATCAGCGGTCATTCGGCAATCTCTCCTTTAGTTTTTGACTCTTGACGTCAGCTGGGGGGACACATCCTGGCTCGCGACCTACTTGGTCGCAAGAATCCAATGATTCGGCGGGTCGTTCCTCGTGGTTCGCACTGCTTCCGTTCAGTCCTACACCACGGATCATCCAAGGGTCGTCCGATCGCGACAGCCCTTCATTTTTCGGGCTATCGCAACCCCTGGTCGGCGGGGCTCGTCACTCTAGGGGAGTGTGAGCGGTTTCTTTGAGCGACAGCAAAAACGGAAGAGAGATAAGCGCCGAGGCAATTGCGAACATACTGGGTGCTATATCCGAGCCTGTCAGTTTGATGAGCGCTTCTGAAATCAGAGACGCAAAGCCGCCAAAAACAGCCGCTGATACGCCAAAACCAATCGAAACGCCCGTGGTACGCAGACGGGTCGGAAACATCTCTCCCATAATCGCCGGTCCGATGCCTGCGAAGATCCCGGCCAAGACTCCGCAAAAGAGAATGGCGAGAAAGATCAGGCCCAAAGACGAGCTGTTCTGAAAAAGCAGGAACAAAGGATACGAAAGAATCATCACGCATAACGTGGCGACGATGTAGAGCGGTTTTCGACCGACCACATCCGCAATTATCGCAGCAATGAAGATGAAAATAATCTCGGTAAGCAGGCCGGCAGATGTGATCCAGAGGGAAGCCGACCGGTCCACCTTGCCATGAACTATCAGATAAGTCGGCACGTATACCAAAAAGACGTAGAAGTTTGCTACCCATACAGCCGTCACCCCCACTGTCTTGATGCCGAGCTTCCAGGTCATTGCACGGTCCGATGCACTGAGCTTAGCGCCTTCACCTTTGGCGGCTTGGACTTCGAGAAACAGCGGAGTTTCATCGGCCTTCGAACGCAACCAGAGAGCAACCGGTGCAATAACCAGCCCGCCAAAAAGGAATGGGATACGCCAACCCCAACTTTCAAGCGCCGCTGAGCCCAAGGTACCCGCCAAAACAGCAACCATGAGCGACCCGAGCAGTGTTCCGGTCGTAGCGCTTGCGTGCGACAAGCCGCTATACAAAGCGCGTTTGTTAGGTGGCGACCACTCAATCAGAAAAGTAATTGCATTCCCCATCTCGCCGCCCGCAGTAAAGCCTTGTACAAGGCGGCATACAATCAGCAAGATCGTAGCGGTTAGCCCGATCGTTTCATAAGTGGGAAGAAGACCGAGTATCAGCGTGCTGACGCCCATGAGGGGCATCGAGACCAATAGTGCGAACTTTCGACCCTTCAGATCGCCAATGCGACCAAAAACAATGGCTCCGAGGGGCCGTGCCAAGAGCCCGACGCCATACACGGCGAACGTTTGAATAAGAGCCGTAGCTGCGTCGCCATGCGCAAAAAACTTTCGGGAAATGATCGTCGCAAAAAATGCGTAGCTCGCGAAGTCGAAGAACTCGAGCCCGTTTCCGATAACTGTCAAAAAAGCGGCTCGCCTGCCTGCCGATAAAGCATCATCGGAGGTATAGGAATTGCCGTGAGCAAGTACGTTCGTGTCTGCAATATTCCTTGTCATCTTCAATGTCTCCTCCGTTGGGCACCGCGCGGATGCCTCGATGTGTTTTTCACTGATACTTCGGTAACGGCGTAGTAACCGGCCCTCCAATTCTTCATGGATGTCGCTGGCCCGACTGAACGGACAACGGCAAGCAGAGCCGACCGAAACTAGGGTAATCCGCTCTCCGGCCGATGGCAACAATAAATCTCGCTATTTAGTACTTTTCTCTATGTTGCCGATTCGCAACACCGTGCGTTTCGGGCTGCGCTGTCGGTCTTGTGCACGGCCGCGGCTTCGCACCCGGGCCGCGGGTTCAACGCTGTAAGTCCCGGAGCGGCGCCCTTGGGGAGGGCGTTGCAGCTAGTCGACGCAGCCAAACGCATCGTGTCGCCGGGTGCTCGACCGGGCCCGCCAGAAGAGCACTCTGTCGTATCGGCCGCCGAAATATTGAAAAGTTCCGCAATGTGGGATAATGTTTGACAATCGACCCGATCGATACGATGTGATAGTCAACAGAGATGACGGAGGAGCAAGCATGGACCTTGGAATTTCGCGAAAGCGCGCACTTGTTACTGGCGCAAGTAAGGGGTTGGGCTTCGCGGTTTGTGAAGCGTTGGCGAAAGAAGGCGTAAACCTGATGTTGTTCGCGCGTAGCAGTGATCAACTGGCATCGGCTAAGGCCGACTTGCAAAAGCGCTTCGCAGTCGAAGTTGATACGTTTGCCGGCGACATGACGAGCAGTGACGACATCAAGCGTCTGGCACTTGAACTGCGCGCGAAGGATGGTCCCGATATCCTTATTCTGAATACAGCTCGTCCCCCGCATCCTTTACGCGAGTTTCTCGCCGAGACGGAGCCCGAAAGGTGGGACATCGCTTACCGGACGCAACTGCTAGGAGCCTGCATGGTGCTCCAGGAAATCGCCCCACAACTTATCGACAAGGGCTGGGGACGCATCATTGCGATCACATCAGCTACGGTCAAACAGCCTCTTCCCCTTCATGCGCTCTCCACGGTTTTTCGTGCGGGGCTCATGGGCGGTCTTAAACAGCTTGCGAATGAGATCGCGCCAAGCGGGGTGACCGTAAATTCTGTCAGTCCTGCGGCGATCCGCACCGAGGCGTTCGCTGAGACCTTCGATTTGTCAGAGCGCGCGAAGCTGTCTCCGATGAAGCGGCTGGGTACGTTAGAGGAGTTCGCGGGAACGGTGGCATTCCTTGCTTCGCAGCAGGCGGGCTACATTCATGGAACGAACATTCAGGTAGACGGCGGGGCTAATGGCTCCATATTCTGAGTTGGGTTGCTCCCTGCGGTAAAAACAACCGTAGTCAATGCTTCCGTGTGCGAACGCGCTAGCCTCACTTTGACCGTGATCAGCCGGAGCGAACGCGGCTGTTCCGGCGTCTCACATGCTCCGCGGCGGCCGTTCGCCCCCGAAATACAATCTGCCAGGCAGATTGAGACATCTTCAGACCGAAGGTCACTACGCAATGCCCGAGTCCCTTTGAATGGACGCGGGTCTCAACGCACACCGGCGCCGACGCCGACGCCGATTCCGTCCCATCGCTCGATATGCCGCCGGCGTCGCCGATGCAGGCCCTGTCGCAGCTGTTCCAGCGATCATGCGCCAGGCAATCCGGACCCCGCCGTGTCCAGCATCCGTGGCCCCCATCGTTGCGAGCGCTCTCTACCGCGATGCAGCTGCACGACACCATGTTTCATGGCAAGAACGATCGGCCTCTCATCTGTGGCGAAGCCTCCGAAATCCGACCTTGCGTACCTCTTCAATTAATGCCACTATACGAGATAAGTTTACTAACTTTCGACTTTCCGCCCGGTTGTGCGCCGGGTGCCTCGGAATATGGGCGTGATCCGGCGCGGAAAGCTCAGTAGGCATTCTTGAGCACAACGTCAGTGGAGATGGCAATGAACGCAGGCGAGAGATCGCTCCGCACTTCTGTTCAGAAGTGGTTCGGATACAAAGCCGAGGCTAGCTTCCAGGTCCTTGAGTTCGGCCGCACCCTTTCGCGGAAGCGCTTTGTTCGTATCGGCATTTTGAAGCAGGAAGACCCATTAGCCATCGTCTTCTTCCGACATGATGACGGCTCGTGGAACGTCTTTCCTCCAATGCCTCGGACCCTAAGCATGCAAATCTAGCTGTCCTGTCGTCTATTAGCGCAGGCGAACGCAACCACAGCTTTAGAACACGTTAAGCCTGCTGCGGAGACGGTCGGTCCGCGCCTTATAAAAAGATCAAAGTGTTGGAGACAGAACATGCACCGTACTAACCGCCGAAGTCTCGCAGGTGGGGTCATCGGAACCTTCGTTGAATGGTATGACTTCGTCATTTACGGACTTTCAGCTCCGGTTCTCGCGGCGCATTTTTTTCCCAAATCAGTTCCTACTGCGGCGCTCCTTGGAACCTTCGCAATTTATGCGATCTCGTACTTCGCTCGTCCGTTAGGCGGCATCGTCTTCGGGGTCGTGGGAGATCGAATTGGGCGCGTAAACACACTCAGTACAACGGTGTTGCTCATGGGCGGGGCAACGTTTGGTACGGGTCTACTGCCCAATTATGAACAGGTTGGAATTGCTGCGCCGGTGATGCTACTCGCCTGTCGCGTTCTCCAAGGATTCTCTGCAGGTGGAGAAACGAGCGGAGGATTCACTTATGTCATTGAGTGCGCACCAAAACATCGTCGTGCGCTTTGGGTCTCTTTCGGCATTTGTGCGGCAGTCCTGCCCGCTGTTCTGGTCAGCTTAACCATCCTTCTTGTGAAAGCCGTGATCGGATCGGACGATTACTTTGAATGGGGTTGGCGCCTGCCTTTCCTTTGCGGTGGTCTGCTGTCACTGGTCGGACTCTGGCTGCGCCGAAGCCTGCAAGATTCTGATGAATTTGCTCTTGCCGCTTTTCAACGAATTCGAGGCGTTGGTCCTCGCCACCGGATCAAGGCTTCAACAACACTCGTAAGCACGATCCTGATTGCCGTACAGGCGGTGTCTGGTCCACTGCTGGTGAGTTATATGTATTCGTACCTCACGCAGGTCAGTAAGTTGAGTGCCAGCACAGCCATGAAGACGAATATCGCCGCGGTCCTCTTGCTAGTCATTGCCCTCCCTTGCTTCGGGGCACTCTCCGATCGCATCGGGCGCAAGCCCATGATGTTGTGTGGCGGGTTCTGGTTGGTATTGACCGCCTACCCCGCAATGAGCCTCGTATCGTCAGGAACGGTGTGGTCGGCGTTCGCTGGCCAGGCACTCATCGCTATCGGTCACGCTATGTTCGGTGCTGGCGGCTTTGTTGCAGTTTTGGAACTGCTGCCAACATCTGTACGTTACACGGGACACGCCATTTCCTACAACATGGCTTATGCGATTTTCGGTGGTACTGCGCCGATCGTCTTTCAAACACTCGTCACCACCGTAGGCACACCGACCGCACCATCTTATTACGTCATTGCGATTGCGGCTCTGGCACTCATCGTTATTCGGTTTACGCCTGAAACCCAGAACGTTCATCTACGCGATGCTGCGGAGGCGGAATCCCAGACAGATAACCGACCGGGCAAAGGTCCGGTGCACGTCAGTCAGTAATCAAAAACCGATAACCCAACCTCAGATGTCAATATGGCAAATACCGTCCAGATCGAAAAGATAGTTGATGAGCAGCAGATGACGGCGTTCCAGATCTGGATGCTCGTCTTCAGCTTCCTCGTGCTCATCGTCGATAGTTACGACGCGTACTCGATAGCATACGTTGCGCCATCGATTATTGCCGAATGGAAAGTCCCCCGCGTCGCGTTCACCTCGGTATTCACGGCCAACGTTGCAGGTTTGGCTTTCGGTGCAATCCTCTTTGGTATGCTCGCAACGCGCATCGGGAGCAGGCGCGTTCTCTTTACGAGCATGCTTCTTTTCGGATTTTTAACGCTAGCCAAGACGGTTGTGAGTTCTGTTCTTTGGCTTGCGATCTTTCAATTCCTGGCGGCGCTCCCCGTCGGCGGAATCTACCCTATTGCGCTATCGATCGTAGCAGAGCATACGCCACTGCGGCGGCGCGCAGCCATGCTAGTCATCGTGGCACTAGGTTTCGCGTTCGGCGCCTCGTTGGCTGGTTTCATTGCCGCTCCAGTAATTCAACATCTCGGCTGGCGGTGGATGTTCTACATCGGTGCGGCGTTCCCAATAATCTTGACGACCGTCGCCGCGCCATTTGTGCCGGAATCCTTGCGACGACTTGTACAGGAGGGTGCGTCGCGTGCACGAGTGCTGATAGCAGTTCGCCGTATCGCCCCATCGTTCACCCTCCCAGCAGACGCGAAATTTGTAACAGCTTCACCTGACCAGCACGCCCCATTCAGGCAGTTGTTTGCCGGCGGCCGGGCGCGAATGACGATCCTTCTCTGGACTGGCTTCATTACAGCATACCTGGTCTACTACTTCCTCTTCAGCTGGATTCCAGTCCTTTTGAACGCCGCTGGAATGTCGATCAACAAGTCACTGATGGGTGGAGCTGTATACCCATCCCCTTATACGGAAGTGTCGTAGCCGTCGCGCAAGATCTGGATGGTGATCACGGCATCCATGACCCGCTGCATACCGATCCACAGCGTCTTCGCGCCCGGTTCACCGTCGCTCTTACGCCCGAGGAATCCGCCTAGTGATGCGATCATCCGTATCATCTGATTCAGCGTTGGTGTCTTTTTCGGGCGTGGCTTTTTTGAGAGTACATGAGCACCATGTATCTCGTCAGCCGCAAAGAAGAGTGACGCGTCCAACTCCGGACACGTCCTGCCCAGACGCATGAGCCGTGCAATACGCCACGATACGACCATGTACAGCGCGAGTGCCTTCTCGATCCGCTCCATCTGCGAGAGCTGCAGCGCCTCAACCCGGCAGGCGTTCTTCAGGACATTAAAGTACATTTCGATCTCCCACCTCGCTCGGTACCAGTCAACGAGTTCGATGAGCGCATCCGCATCAGCCGCTTCGCGGTTGGTCACAAGACGCCAGATAACGGGTTTTCCGCCCGCTGGCGCATCCACCTCGCACGCCTCGACGCAGGTGAGTGTGACACCGGCCCGCCCGGGCAGCGTGATGCGCTGGCTACGCAGTTCCTGCTTCACTTCACGCGCCTTTTGGCCACTGCGTCCCGGCAACACGAAGCTGATATGGCCGAGCACATTACTCGCGTGCACCTTGTCCCACAGCTTTTCTTCGTCCTGCAGGGCACGATTGTGCTGGGAGCGGATCAGCCAGTCAGCCGGATTACCCTGTTCCTGCGCACACTGCATGAGCGCGGCGATATCGCCTTCGCGGTCGGCCACGTACACCAGCCGCGCGTCAGGCAGGGCCTGTGCCTGTTCGGCCACGATCTCATAACTTTCAACCCACCGTGTACTTTCCCTGACACCACCACGCCTGCCGTTTGCATCGCGTGGCTCGCGCGCCCACATCCAGGAATTGATGACACCCAGCGGCTCCCGATCCGGTGTCACCGCATAGGTCGCATGAAGATACATGCCCACCTGGGCTTCATAACTGAGCGGGCCGGCCCCCTCGATGTCCTGACCGTTAAAGTTCAGCTCTGTCGTATCGGCAATACACAGCACCACCGGCAACTGCCCCATGCGTGCTGTGGTGCGATCCCAATGCGGCTGCATCATGTCGCGCCAGTCGATGCGCTCATTGCCCAGAAAGCGATAGGCCGCCATCGTCTCGGCCCAGCCTTCGCACGCGCCCGGGATACTGGCCGTCGGCCGGCTGGCAAACCGCTTGACCAGCTCCTTCGCGCGCCGGTCTCGCCGCGGATCACCCAGATCCAGCGTTTCGAATTCCTCGTCCACCCATGCCCCCGCGTCGTCCTGGATCTTCATGCCGAAAATCCGAGAGTAAACGCGAAATTCGCATTGGTAACAACCCCCCTCTGACTGCTTTGCTATTCCTCTCCTAACGTCAACTTGTGTATAACCACATGCTGTATACCCCGCCGGTGGGTTCATCGCTGGTTTGCTATTCGCCTGTCTCAGCATGAAACGGTCCGTTCCGGTAATCACTTGTATGTACTTCGTGGTGTCCGCGCTGAGCTTGGTGTCGCTCGCGTACGCCAACGCAACGATAGTCGCTCCCATACTGTTCGTTGTTGGTGCAGGCTCAATTGGCGGCATTCTCGCCGGAAATGCTTTGGTCAGCCTTGCCTACCCTGCGGAATTGAGAACGACTGGGCTCGGTTGGGCTTTCGGACTTGGTCGATTTGGTTCAATGCTCGGCCCCTTGGTCGGCGGCGTCATGCTTGAACTGAGGCTTCCGCTCGGAGCAATGTGCATGGTTCTGGCTGTGCCTGCATTGCTCAGCGCGATCGCGTTCTATCTTGTAGGTAAGGTCAACGGGTTGCCAGGAGTTCAGCAGGATCCTGCGCTCGCCTACCGGACCGTCGACGCACGGGACTGACGGTCGCTATTCGTGGCCGCCACGATTGCAATCATCTTGCGCGCGAATATCGGTGAATCAACTTCGCTGACTCGTGAGGTCTGCGCTCAAATCCTGGCGGCGGCGCGATAGCCTGCTGGCCGGGGCATGCGCCCCTCCATGAGTGTTGCTTTCAGCCTCCGCGTCCCGGATACCGACAGGCGGACAGTATTTGGCTGTCTACTGTACAGCGGACTTTGTCACGTACCGAGGACGCGATGCGTTCGAAGAAAGCGGCGAACGCACAAAGAGTTGCAAAAGCTCAGACAGACAGTTCAGGACTTACAGTCTTCAGAGGCCATGTACTCTGCGCGCGTGCGAAACCATCGCACTGGGCGAGTTCCGTCCCAGTTATCGGCGAGTGCCTTCAGCCCAGCGAAATGTTTGGCACGCTCGGGAGTCATCGGCGCTATTTCAAACATTGCCCCGATGTGTGCGGGACCATTGTGATAGGTGACCTTGTTGCCTCCGTTGGAGGCCTGAATGACCAGCACCTCTTCGAATCCACATCGGTCCAGCTCGAGCCGTGCTTTTTCACAGTCATCTGGCCAGAATCCAATGTGATGCAGACCCTGACGTCCTCCGTCGAGAAAGTCTGTGTAGGGTGACGCCGCAGAATTAATTTGCTCAATGAGCTCAATCTGCGTGTCTCCTACGTATGAAAATCCAATCAGAATCTTGACCGGAGTCTCCTTGCCGCGATAGAAGAAGTGCCGATCACCGAGATCTTCTATCACGACAAATGGGCCGACCTTGACGGTTTCTGTCCAGAATTTCAGCGCTACTTGAAGATTTGGCACGACAAATGAAAGCTGCATCCGCCCCCCCAGCAAGTTCGGCGCGGCTTCGCCATTGGTAATTGTCCCGAGAGATTCCATCGTTATGCTCCATCTGCGACGAAGCCGGGAGGGCCACGCTCAAGTCTTTCCGAGTAGCTCCATCCCGGCGTCTGCTAGTTTATTGAAGTATCGCTTATGTCTCGCGCGCGCGCAGAACTATCAGCCCATCAACAGCGACAACACCCTCTCCTTCGCGTCGAACCAGCAACGGGTTAATTTCTGCTTCGCTTACATCCTGTTCTGGTAGCCGGGCCAGCTGCGACATGGCAGTGATGGCTGCCGCCAAAGCCTCGCAATCGCCTTTGGGCAGCCCTCGGTAGCCACGAATGATTGCCAAACCCTTTACCTCGTCGATCATCTTTCTCGCTTCTTCGAGCCCGACCGGCGCCATACGAACCGAAATGTCTTCGTAGATTTCCGCAAGTACGCCACCCACTCCCAATACAACGACGGGACCAACCTGAGGATCGCAACGGTATCCCAGAATCACTTCAGCCAGGCCCTTCTCCATGCGTTGAACGAGAATGCCATCGATCGAGGCATCAGGATGCCGCTCATTCACGCGCGTAAGAATCGATTGGGCCGCCCTCGAAAGCTCAGAAGCGTCCTTGATGTTTAACACGACTCCGCCCGCATCGGTCTTGTGGGGAATATCTGCGGAGAGGACCTTTGCTACGACAGGAAATCCCAGGCTGACTTCATCTCGAGGGTCATGGATGATTTCGCTCTGCGCTGACGGCACCCCAAGCGCAGAGAATACGGCGCAGGCTTGGGTTTCATTCATCTTTTGGCCTCGCAAGGCTGAAACAGATGCCGAAACCGCAGCGAGTTGTGCGACAGGTGGCGCGGCGACATCAACAGGGGACGTCCATTGAGACCACGCTCGGATCGCATCCGCACACGCCTCCGGGGTGCGGAATCCGGCTACCCCCGCATCAGCAAGTTGCTTCAAGGCCGTTTCGGCATGCGGAGCAATGAACATAGCCAGCGGCTTGCCATGACGGTCCGCACGCGTGACAGGACCAACAGAAATTTCGGGTTGAAACTGGGCCGAACTACCAGCGATCGCGAGCACCAGGTCACAATGATCCGACGCCAGCATTTCGCTCACCACTGCACCGTAGACTTCCTCCTTGGTGCCGGCGTGTGTGAGATCCGTGAGCCGGTTGCGGTTGATCTTGATACCCTTCTTTGCGAGGTTCTCCACCACAGTTTCGCTTGGCGATACCACGTCCACCCCCAGCGTACCAAGGCGATCGGCAACGGTAGCTGCCCCTCCGCCCGTAGTTGTCATGACGGCGACGCGATGACGTGCGCTCGGGCGCTGCCCGGACAACATGACCGGCAGTTCGAACAGCGACTCGAGGCTGTCCACACGCAGAATTCCATTGGCTCGGAAGAATGCGTCTGCGACCTCGTCTGCGCCCGCCATCGCTCCTGTATGCGACGCCGCAAGGTCGCGGCCGACTTCGGACCGACCTAGCTTGTAGACAATCACCGGCTTGCCCGCCGCCACCGCGCGTCGCGCGGCGAGCGCTAGCCGCGGTGCATCACGAATTGTCTCAAGGAACAACAGGATTGCTCCGGTCTCCGGATCATCTACGAGCCAGTCGGAAATCTCACCCACGGAAAGATCGCATTCGTTCCCGATCGAAACGACACGCGAAAAGCCTACCCCACGACCAAGTCCTCGCGAGATCAGGCCACCGGTCATGCTCCCCGATTGTGAAATGACAGCAAGGGGACCGGGCGCAATGTCCAGTCTCTCGAGCGCAGCGTTAACCGTCAGCGCACAGGAAGGGGTACTGCTGTAGATACCACTGCAATTCGGCCCAAGGAGACGCACTCCTGACTCATTCGCCTGCCGCAGAAGTTCGGCCTGTCGATGCTGCCCTTCCTCTCCCGCTTCGGCGAAACCATCAGTGTAGATTGTCGCGATGGGCACATTGCGCTCCGCGCACTGTGCAACGGCGTCAGCCACTGCATCCGCCGGAACCATGATGAAGGCCTGGTCGATCGTGCCCGGTACGTCGCGCAGTGTGGGATAGGCTCGCTCCCCGAAAATCTCGTCGTAACGCGGGTTAATTGGAATCACACGTCCCGGATAGCCATGCGTTCGCAGACTCCTCTGCGGACGTGCGGTGTGCTTCTTTGCATCTCCGGAGGCACCAATCAACGCGATGGTGCGCGGAATGAAAAGAGCCTCAAACAACTTACGATCATGCTCGCTCACGATAAGCCTCGGTGTCTAATACGGGCGCTTACCTTTGCCGCGACGGGTGCATGAAGCTGCGCCCGCGCAGTGTGTCGGCAAGCGCGCAAAAGTTGAATAGGTTGTGTAGACGCTTGCCCCTGGCCGTCTTTCTCGGTCGCGAGGCAAGCTGTATGAGCCATCTCCTAGGCCTGCATGCCGCCAAGGCAGATATACTTCACATCAAGGTAGTCTTCGATTCCGTAGTGAGATCCTTCCCGTCCAACGCCTGATTCTTTGATTCCACCGAAAGGGACGGCCTCATTGGCCATGAGGCCTACGTTCACGCCTACCATTCCTGCCTCCAACGCCTCGGCGACCCGCCAGATCCGCGCAACGTCGCGGCTATACAGGTAGGACGCGAGCCCAAATTCAGTATCGTTCGCAGCTTCGATCAGTTCGCGCTCATCAGTGAAACGGAACAGCGGCGCGAGCGGACCGAACGTCTCTTCTTTGGCAACCTTCATGCTGGCGTTGGCATCGGCGATCACAGTAGGCTCGAAGAACGAACCTCCGAGCGCATGACGCCGCCCCCCGACCAGCACGCGCCCGCCCTTCGCAGTCGCGTCAGCGATGTGCTCCTCTACCTTTTCGACGGCACGAACGTCGATGAGCGGGCCAACGGTCACGCCGTTTTCAGCGCCATCGCCAATCCTTAGCGCTTGTACCTTCGAAACCAGCTTTTGCGCGAACTCGTCGTACACACTGGCGTGAACATAGAAACGATTGGCGCCGACACAAGCTTGACCGACATTGCGAAACTTGGAGGCAACAGCGCCGTCGACTGCGGCGTCGATGTCAGCATCTTCGAAGATGATGAACGGGGCATTCCCGCCAAGCTCGAGAGACACTTTCTTAATCGTGCCAGCGCACTGCTCCATGAGCTTCCGACCGATCCCTGTCGACCCTGTGAACGTAAGCTTGCGTACAATCGGGTTGGTGGTCAGTTCGCGCCCAATCGGCTCGGCTGATCCTGTGATGACGTTGAAAACTCCTGGCGGAATGCCCGCTCGCGCAGACAGTTCTGCAAGGGCGAGTGCGGAAAATGGCGTATTGTTTGCCGGCCGCAAAACCATCGTGCATCCCGCAGCTAACGCGGCTCCCGCTTTTCGCGTGATGATCGTATTTGGAAAGTTCCAGGGCGTGATTGCAGCGCACACGCCGACTGGCTGCTTTACGACTACGACCCGTCTATCCGCCGCAGGCGCTGGAATCGTCTCACCGTACACCCGACGCCCTTCTTCTGCGAACCACTCGATGAATGCGGCCCCGTTGACTACCTCGGATCGCGCCTCCTTGAGAGGTTTGCCCTGCTCCGCGGTGAGAATCGCAGCGAGGTCTTCTTGGTTGTCGATGATCAAATCGAACCATTTGCGCAGCAAGCGACCGCGCTCCTTCGCTAACATGCCACGCCAAGCCCGAAACGCGATGTTGGCCGCTTCGATCGCCCGGCGCGTCTCCGCGGCACCCAGATTTGGAACGGTGCCGACGATCCCGCCAGTGGCAGGATTGGTCACCGGAACAGTCTTACCTTCCTCCCCGTCGATCCATTGACCGTCTACGTAAGCTTGCGTACGCAGCAAACTGGAATCTTTCAAGACAAACCCGCTCATAGCAACCTCCTCACTGTTCTGGCTTGGTGAAGGTGGGCATCACGAAACCATGGTTTTCCTGACCCGCGATAGGACCCGGCTTCCACGTATCGTTGAAATCCTTCGGATACGGGTACCAAGCCGACCGATACTGGGGTGTCTCGATTTCGGTCGCAACACTGATCACAGTAGGCTGGCCGCTCGCTAGGGCTGCCTCGAATGCAGCCTTGAATTCCTCGGCTTTGTTGACGCGCACCCCGACGCAGCCCATGCCTTCTGCCATCTTGGCAAAATCCGGCCCCCACAGTTCGCTCTCGCCCTTCTTGCGGTAGTCGCAGAGCGATTCGCGGCCGTAAATCTTGAACATAGCTTCACGCTCAATCTGCAGCGACTTGTTGTCGAAGACCACTGCAATCACCGGGAGCTTCTGCTCAACAGCCGTGAGCATGACCGTGGAGCGCATGATAAAAGCGCCGTCGCCCAAAAGCGCAACCGCCGGCTTGCCGCCGCTAGCCAAACTTGCACCAATCGCCGCTGATGCGCTCCAACCCATGCGATGCATGAAGCTGCTGTGATAGACGTTACGCGATGAGGCACGCACGAACGGCGGACCGTAGCTGAGCATGTGGCCGGTATCGAAGAATACTGACATTTCAGGACATTTTTCTTCGATGACCTGACTTACATCTTCGCAGACGCGCGCATAGTGGAGCGGCGAGATGTTCGATGTACGCAGCGGCTTAACCGCCTCGTTAAAGGCATCACGCTCCTTGTCGAGTTCTGCTGTCCAGTCTACGTTCTCCTTAATCCCAGCGTCCTTCGCCGCTTTGGTGAAGGCTTCCAGCGCGAGACGCGCGTCAGAATTCAAGGCTACATCGGTCGGATAAGCACGCCCCAATTCGTTCTCGTCGATGTCGACGTGAATCAGCTTGGCATTACCGGGGATGTCAAACAATGTCCAGCCGCCAGTATCAATGTCCGTGAAGTGAGTCCCGATCCCGATAATGAGGTCGGATCGACGCGCCATGTGGTTGCCATGCAGGGTTCCGGCTCGACCCATGACGCCCGCCGAAAGCCGATGCTTTTCAGGGAATGCTGCCTTGCCTGCAGAGGTCGCAACAACCGGCGTCCCCGTCGATTCTGCGAAATCGAGGAGCGCTTGGTGCGCGCCACTGTTGGCGATACCGCTGCCAAATACCACCAGCGGTCGCTTGGCCTTTTTCAGCATGCCAATCGCTTCCGACACACCATCAATATCCGGGCCGGGACGGCGGATGCGCATATAAGGACGCGGATCCGGCAGGCTATCCTCATCGATCAACGCGTGCTGGATGTCAAACGGGATCGCCATAACCACCGGCCCCGGGCGCCCCGTCAAAGCCGTCTTATACGCGCGCAGGAACATGTCGATGCAGGTGTCCGGTCGTGTCGCCATGACCGCCTTCTTGCATATGGGCCGGATGGCTCCGGCGAAATCCTCGGGCCCTTCCCGATAGGCCTCCTCAATACCACCTCGGTCGAACCAATGCGTCGCACCGACGCCGACAAGCGCGAGCATTGCGATGGATTCGTAGAATGCCGTCGCGATCGCGGGCATGATATTGGCGTTGCCGGGACCCACGCTCGTGGTCACAATTGGGAGCGGGCCGCCTCGCTTGAAGCGCCAATAACCGTCCGCCAATTCCACCGCCTGGTCTTCCATACGAGCGCTGATACATTCGATCTTGGTCTCGTAGACCAGTGCATCGAGCAGTCCCCAGTTACCATGTCCATTGAGGCCGAAGACGAACTCCGTTCCCATCTGTTCAAGCAGTCGCGCAATGGCTGCCGATACCGTAATTTGTCCCATGATTTCGTTCTCGTTTCGCTAGTCAGTGCTGCCAACCGCTGGTCGGGGCAGCGGGATGGATATCACTCGTTAAAGATCGACGCGCAGGTTGGCAACTGCTTGGCAGAGTCCAACGAATCGATTTTTTGCAGCAGTTCAAACAACTCACGTGCTTGCGTTTCGTTGTGAGTCTTTTCTGTGCACTCAGCAAACTTGCCCCAGAGTTCCTCCGTCGTGAGAGGTTCACCGGCATATCCCGGAATCGTAGAGATCGGACCGCTCTTAAGAACCTCGCCACTTTTCAACGTCATCGTGACCGACTCGGTCGGCGAGAACACCGGGTCGCGTGGATCAACCTCGTCCACCGGCTTTAGCTTGACCTTCGAGAAGAACGCCTGCATGTCGGGGCGTTGAACGACTTCATCGGCCGTTTCAGCGACACCAAGCTTGCCGAGAATGACGGCCGCGGCGATAGCGTACTCTCCGCTGAACTGCGCCTGGAATCGGTCTTGCGGATTGTGATGAACGAGCACTGTTACCTGGTTCCGGCCCATTTCAACTTCGACAGACTCGATTTCGTTCGGGTCGACTCGACGACCGTTGAGCATTTTCAGAGTCGCGTGAAACGAACGGTGCTCGAAGAAGCACGTTGGGTGCATCTTGAACTGCAACTTGTGCTTTGGCAGATACCACTCCTCGCCAAGCTTGGACGGCGACTCACGATCCGGCGTGCCGTTAGAGGAAAATGCCGTCAGGAATCCCTGTTCGTTCTCAAGCGCATCGGGGCCGCCTGTCATACCAGCGACCGCGAGACGAGCCGCGACCACACCGTTGCGCGAAGCCATGCCCGAGTGGTAACCCTTCGTCATCGAACCGAAATTTGAGAAGAGACCGCCCGAATGACTGGCGGCAATGGCCAGCGCCATGGAGGCTTTGTTCGCCGGCAGGCGACGGAGCACGGAGCACGCTGCGGCAGACGCAAGCGCACCAAAAATGGAAGTCGGGTGCCAGCCAGCCTTGTGATAGTGCCTGTTGCGGCGCCACATCTCGCACCAGACTTCATAGCCTGCAACGAATGCCGTGGTCATCTCCTTTCCGGTTGAACCCAGCACTTCGCCCTCCGCAAGGATGGCTGGCACCAAAACACCTGCGGGATGTCCCGACAATGATTGCGCGCCGTAATCGAGACAGTGAGCAATTGCTCCACCGAGTAGAGCCGCTTCTGGACCCTCGACCAAGTGTGAAGACAGGCAGACGCGCGATTCCTGTCGGCCAGCTGGCTCTACCAGTGTCTTCCTCAATATGTCCGAAATCGGCTGGTCGATACCGGCCATGATCACCCCGATCGTGTCCGTAAAAGCGTCGCGCACGGTGGGCAATACTTCTGTAGGAATCTTCTCGTAAGTAATGTTGGCAAGGAAGCGACCCGCTTGGGCGGTTAATGACTTCATAGCGCAGGGCCTTTTTTAAAAGTTCATCGGAACGGCGATTCGTCAATTTATCCCACAGTGCTGGATTTCTGTCAACGAACAGCCGAATGCGTGTTTTCACCTAGTTTGGTCTCACCCGCCGATCTGCTTGTGGAACCATTACCCACTTTTCCCAATTGCACATCATAAACAAATCCCGTATTGTGGTTTATATTCACACAACAGGAGGCGATTATGGACTTAGGGTTGAACGACAAGGTCGCAATTGTTACGGGTGCGGGACACGGCCTCGGAGCGGCAATCGCCGCCCGATTCGCCCAGGAGGGCGCCGCGGTAGCACTGGTAGATATCGATGAATCAGCTGCAGAAGCTCAGGCGTCAACGCTAAGGCAGTCAGGCGCTCGCGTTCTCGCGCTGGGCGCAGATGTCACAAACGAGACGGCTGTCGCGGCGATGGTTGGCCGGGTCGTCGAACATTTCGGCGGCGTCCACGTTCTCGTCAACAACGCTGGCTTCACGCGAGACATGCGCATCACGAAGATGAAAGTGGATGACTGGGACGCGGTTGTCGACGTCATTCTGAAGGGCGCATTTCTCTGTACCCGCGCGGTCATGCCTCACATGACCGAGCAGCGCTGGGGGCGCGTCATCAACGTCTCGTCGCGTGCCCACTTGGGGAATCCGGGCCAGGCTAACTATTCCGCGGCGAAGGCAGGCGTGATTGGCTTCACTCGCGCGATGTCGCTCGAAGCAGGACGTTCGTTCATCACCGTCAATGCGGTCGCACCTGGAATTATCGACACAGAAGCCGTACGCAGACTGGCGCATTATGAAAAGGTGAAGGAAAACGCAGAGAAGACTACCCCTATTCCGCGGCTCGGCCAACCCGAAGACGTGGCCGACGTTGTTGCCTTTCTCGCATCTGAGCGAGCCGCGTATGTGAGTGGCGACGTCTTGCACGTCAGCGGCGGCCGATACTGAGTTCAACCCGCGGAAACCAGTTTCCCGGCTATTCCTATCCCGCGAGTGAGACGGACAGCGTTCTCTCTCACAAGCTGGTCCATCTAAGTTTGACGAAGTGAATCTTTGGAGCTATTGATGAGTGAAGCCTACATTGTCGGCGTCGGAATGACCCCACTTGGCAAACACTGGGACAAAAGCGTAAAGCAGTTGACCGCGCAAGCCGTCGACCTCGCTCTCGCCGACGCAGGCATTGCCAAAGACGCGATCGAGGTTGCATGGTTTTGCAACACGCGTCAGGGCGTGCTGGAGGGACAACATAATATTCGTGGACAGTGCGCTCTGCGCGCTCACGGATTCGAGCGCCTGCCCATCTTCAACACTGACAACGCGTGCGCCAGCTCCAGTTCGGGTCTGGCGCAGGCTTGGGCCGCTGTCAGGTCGGGAACCTACGATGTAGCCCTGGTTGTCGGTACGGAAAAGATGAACTTCCGTGACAAGAATCAGGAGATGTTCGAAGCGTTCAAGGGGAGTTGGGACCGCGAACTGGCCGACGCACAGATGGCGAAGCTACTGGCAATGGGTGATGGCCTGCCTCTTCCAGAGGAGGCACGCGATGCCGGCGGGCAGCGATCGGTTTTCATGGACATCTACGCTGCGCAGGCCCGTTATCACATGGCGCGGTTCGGGACGACCCAGCGCCAGATCGCCGAAGTCGCAGCCAAGAATCACTGGCATTCCCAATGGAACCCTAATGCTCAATATCGCGAGCCGATGACGGCGGATGAAGTCTTGCAGGACAAGCTCATTTCGTGGCCCATGACGCGCTCCATGTGCGCGCCGATGAGCGACGGGTCCGGAGCGATCATTGTTGTGTCGGAAAAGGCTCTACAGCGCTTCGACCGGAAGCGCGCTATTCGGATTCGCGGGATTGGCGCCAGTAGTGGATCAAACCGGACGCCGGATGAAGTCGAGCATCATCTTACGCGACATGCCGCATTGCGCGCGTACGAGTTCGCTGGTCTCGGCCCTGAGGATGTATCAGTCGCTGAATTGCATGACGCGTCAGCATTTGCCGAAATCCTCCAGAGTGAAAACTGTGGTTTCGCACCATACGGCGATGGCGGACCTCTCGTCGAGAGCGGTGCCACGCGCCTTGGCGGCCGGCTGCCGATCAATGTTTCGGGCGGTCTTTTGTCGAAAGGACATCCCATCGGCGCGACTGGCGCAATCCAGATCCACGAGCTCGTGACGCAGCTTCGCGGCGAAGCCGGTGAACGCCAAGTGGCTAACGCACGTATCGGCCTGGCCGAAAACGGCGGCGGGTTCCATGGGCTTGAAGAGGCCGCGTGTGTGGTCACACTGCTTGAATCCCCGGGGAAACCGTGACATGCCTATCGACGCGGAGAAACTTCTAGGCTATCGCGTACCTGAAGTCAGACAAACTTACACCAGTCACCAGAGTGCGTTCTATGCCTTAACAACAGGGATGGCGCAGAATCCGCTAGATCAGCGCCACCTCGACTTTGTGGATCCAAATCGAGGCGACGCACAACGCGTGCTCCCGTCGATGGCATTGGTACTGGGCTACCCCGGCTTTTGGCTGGTGCACCCTGATACCACCGTTGATCCGACACGGGTTTTGCACGGAACTCAAGAGATCGAGTGGCATCATGCGCTTCCGGCTTCTGGTGAGGTCATCGGGAGAACTCGGGTGACCAGACTGGTGGACCGCGGCGAAGGTAAACATGCCATGGTTCAATCCGAACGAGAGGTCGTGGATGCGCACACCGGTGAACGTTACGCGACGCTGAGACAGGTCCACGTCCTGCGTGGTCAGGGTGGCTTCGGCGGAGACTCGTCGTCGCTTCCAGCCGCGCATGTCATCCCTGATAGCGCGCCCGAAATGACCGCGGAAGTGCAAACCCGTCCAGAACATGCTCTGTTCTATCGTCTCAATGGCGACCTGTTTGCATTGCATGCGGACCCAGAGATGGCAGCTCGCTCCGGATTTCCTCGGCCCATTCTGCACGGCATGTGTGTGGCAGGCATTGCGACTCAGGCGTTGATGCGCCTTCTAGCAGCAGACGACCCTCTTCGCATGCGGTCCCTTCAGTTGCGGTTTTCTGCTGTCGTGTACCCGGGCGAAACCGTCAGAGTCGAGGCGTGGCGCGACGGATCCTTCAGAGCACGCGTGGCGGAGCGCAATGAGGTTGTCTTAGATAACGGGCATGTCGAAATTGAATCAATCGCCCGTTGAGAACGACAACGACGAATGGATGATCCGGACTGACTTGATGTCTAGCATTCTGCGACGACTTTCATTGCCAGATGAAGATGGACTCGTAGATAGCACCGCAAGGTTGTCGAATTCATCGTGACAACAGTTCAACGAAGCAGGATTATCGAGTTCCAGCGGGTTGTAGGGGAAAAGCGTTGAAGGTACAACAGCGTCATATGGGCCCTCCAATCTCACTCTACAGAAGTGAAGTCGGCCACTTGAATCAAATTGTTCAACTTTGGGGCTTTGACAACTACGCCGACCTGGAAACCCGCCGGCTCGCGAGAAGCCGGGACTCGGAATGGAACGAATACCTTAAAGCTGTCGAACCGATGATCGTAGATGAACATATCAGGCTTCTGCGTCGAGTTCCGGTTCTCTGAGGAATCTCCACCACTCTCTTGCCTCGTCCCCGAGTGTTATAGAGCCCGCCTCCGCTCAATTGCAGTGCGGTAAGCGGGCTCAATAACTTCACGATGCAATTTTGGTCAGACTATCGACAGAAAGACTGATTGATATGTCTGTTGACGTGGGATTCACGGACGTTCGTCGAAAGACGAAGCATCGTCAGACCTTGTAGTCCTCGGACGACATGTAGTCTGAACGAGTGCAATACGTCCGAATCGGACGGCTTCCGTCCCACGTCTCGGCAAGTCTCTTCATGCCGCCATAGTATTTTTCGCGCAGCGGCGTCATTGGGAGCACCTCCACCATGACGCCGAGATAAGAAGGACCATCGTAATAGATGAGATTCTTCGCACCGTCGGCCGTACGAACCGACGAGACCTCCCGGAAACCCTTTTCTTTCAGATTTTGACACGCTCCTTCGAACTCATCAGGCCAAAAGGCAATATGATGAAGCCCTTCCCGTCCGCTATCGAGAAACTCCCTATAGGGCGACGGCGCCGAGTTCCTCTGTGCGATGACCTCGATCTGTACATCTCCGAGATAGGAATACGCGATAGACATCTCTACCGTGCTTTGAACGCCACGATGCACGAACAGCCGGTCCCCCAGCGATTCTTCAATCACAACAAACGGCCCTACTTTCATCGTCGCCGTCCAGAAGTGCAACGCCTCTTCCAAGTGCCGTACAACAAACGCTACCTGCATTTTCTTACCGCGCAGCGTCGGCAAGATTACTCCGTCACCAGCCGAAATCACGTCGAAGTCCTCACCTGAAATTAAAAGTGTTCATGCCGTAGCACAGGAAGTATCGTGCCTGCGCTGCGGCTGCCAGCGAACAATCTAGTCGCGACGGAGTAAAGCCGTAAGGTCTGTCACAGGTCTGCTTGGATCCAACTGCTCTATCAGACCAAACAGTTCCTCCGCCCGCTCGACACCGATAACCTCATGTGTCAGGTCATCGAGCTTCCTGCGATGTTCTTGTGGCGTGAATGGGTTACCAGGCATTCCTTTCGCAGACTCGATGAATATTTTCTGGGTCGTACCATCGCTGTAATGCACAGCGACTTCTGCGACGAAGTTGTAGGGGTAACGCCGGTCAAGCTCCGCGGAGCGCTGAATTTTAATGCGCCGCGCAAACTGCACGACATCCGAATCCTCGGGGACGAATAACTTACCCTCGAGAAATGCGCGATGTGTCGCGTTTCCATTGCCCTTGCCCAAAGCGGCCAGGGCCATCTGCAGCGCAAGACTGAATTGCAGTTCTTCGATGTTGCGCGGACCGTGAGTTTGAGCATGTGGGTTGTCCCCGAGCGCAGCCGTCATCGTCTGAACGTACGCGTCCACAGCTACCATTTCAGCAGCCCGATGTTGGACGCTCTCCATCGCCTCAATGTATCCGTGATGTGCACCGCAACAACAGTACGCTTTCAGCCAAGCGTCGTTGATCCTCAGCCGTTGTCCGGGCTCGAAAGCAGCGATTGCGTCGGCGTCGACTGCAGGTCGGCGGATGAAAGTTTGGAAGAAGCCCTTTCTGCCAGTGAGATAGCGGGACGGTCCGGTAATACCCGCACGTGCAAGGCCTACGGATTCGATACCGTTGCGTGCAGCGATCCCAGCATGCACGCGTTTGATGGAGCCACCGCTCGCGGTGTATTCCGTCGTACCCGAGGCGTGGCTTAGCGCAATGGCCAATGTGTGTAACGCGCGTGCGGCGTCGAGTCCGTGCATCCGTGCGGCGGCCGCAGCAGAGCCGAAATTGCCAAGGACCGCATGCGCATGCCAGCCTGCGTTCACCAGATCCGGCGCCGCCAATCGACCAATGCGGGCGTAGACTTCGTATCCGGCAACAATAGCCTCGACCACCTGTCCGAGCGTAGCGCCGATTTCCTCGCCGATCGCGATTGCCGTAGGCACAACGCTACAGCCAGGATGTCCGTTACTAGCCACATCGTCGTATTCGAACCCATGTCCGTATGACGCGTTCAGATAGGCTGCGTCTGCGGCGTCCATCCGCGTAGATTCCGCAATGACACTGGACGAGCCGGGCCGCGGCTTGCGCAGAGAACTCCGTAAATCTTGCGACCAGGGCAGCCGCACTGCTCCGATTTGACACGCAAGCTGATCCTTCAGCAATCCTTTCACCGCCGTCAGCGCACCGGCATCGACGTCCTTCAAACTGAAGCCGACAAGAAAACGCGCAACTGCCTCCTCTAAGGTCGACTCTTCAACTCGTGTCTCACTCACAAAGCACCTCACAGTAGTTATCCAACCGGGTAACAATCGGCGCGCTTTCCGGACCTCCGGCCTGAACGCCCCTCGTTCGCACCCCGGGCACCAACGCCTTACCTAGCAATTGTCCCGCAATGTCGGATTCAGTTCAACTCTTTGCCCCGGGCCGCCGCATATCTTGCCGGCATCATTGTTTCGTCGCCAATCTATGGATAACCATGGGCAACCTATCAGGGTTGCGTCTAATTGAATATTATCCAATATTGTGGGATAACATAACGCAAGCGTAGCTTTTCATCGCGTTCCGACCCCTCTCTTGCCTTGGTCGCTCTGGCTAGAGAGACGCTACGGTCAATTCGGCCACCACGACCTTGAAGCCATGCTTGAGCCGTGACGGAGTGGTCAGGCTCTGCTGACCGTCTTGCGCGACTACAGAAGGTTTTTTCAACTTGTCTGCCTGCGAAGGTAGGCCAGACGGACAAAACGCAATAGGAGATTCATCTTGGACTTCAAGTTAACGGAACCTCAGCAGATCTTCCGCGACTCAGTGCGTACTTTCGCCCAACGTGAGTTGGCAGACGGAGCCCTTTCCCGCGCCCACTCAGGCGAGTATCCGTGGGAGATAGCGTCGAAGATGGCGGAGACCGGCCTGATCGGGATTACGATTGATGAGAAAGATGGCGGGATCGGCGGCACCCTGATGGATGCTACTCTCGCCATTGAGCAAATCGCAGCGGTGTGTCCGCGCAGCGCCGACGTAATCCAAGCCGGCAACTTCGGCGCCGTTCGCGTTCTCGCACAGTTCGGGACCCCAGACCAGAAAGAGCGCTATCTTGCGCCGTTGCTGGCCGGCAAGGGATTGATCTGCGTAGCGATGACCGAACCTGGCGCAGGTTCGGCGATGACGGAACTCGCGACGACTGCCAAACCGGACGGTGACGGCTACCGGATTACCGGCAGCAAGATCTTTACCACGCATGGCCTACACGCGTCGGTATTTCTCGTATACGTACGGTTTGGCCCTGGGCTGGACGGCATCGGCTCCGTCCTTATCGAACGAGGCGCTGACGGTTTCACTTTTGGCAAACCCTCGCGTTTCCTCGGCGGAGAAGACTGGAATCCGCTTTTCTTTGACAACGTCTACGTCCCGAAGGAAAACGTGCTTCTCGGGCCAGGCGGCTTCAAGCAACAGATGTCGGGATTCAATGTGGAGCGGATTGGCAACAGCGCCCGATCCCTTGCGCTCGGCCGCTATTCGTACGACTTTGCGCGTGAACATGCATTGACCCGAAACCAGTTCGGAAAGCCATTGTGCGATTTTCAAGGCATTCAATGGAAGTTCTCGAACATGAAAATTCAACTCGATGCCGCACAACTGCTCCTTTACCGGGCTGCTGTGAATGCTGATAGCGGCTTTCCTTCGGCGGAGGAAACCGCAATTGCGAAAGTGATGTGCAACCGCGTTGGTTTTGAGGTCGCCAATGAGGCTTTGCAGGTCATGGGCGGTATGGGCTACAGCGACGAGACACTCGTCGAATACTGCTTGCGGCGTACACGCGGATGGATGATTGCCGGCGGCACGATCGAGATGATGCTCAACCGCATCGCCGAAACTATCTTTGATCGTCGTTTTCCGCAGCGAGCTCCAAAGAGCGCTGACCACTCCGTTAAGTAGCATTTCCGCATCAGGCCACTCGGCACGTGGCCGCTGCCGCACCCTGCTCGTTTAGCGAGGCATGCTGAAAAGGCCGGGCTCGTTCAGACAAACTGTGCAGCCGCTCCCGATGCGAGATGTCCGATTCGTCCGGGAGAGGCGACACACAGGAGGAGACAAGTGAAACGGCCAACAACGAAGCGCACCTTAAGCGCTGCCTCAATCGGGAACTTCGGTGAGCTCTATGACTTCGCCGTGTTCGGGTTCTCAGTACCTTTTATCGCGGCACATTTCTTCCCACGGAGTGACCCTAACGCCGCGATACTCAATACCTTCGCTATCTATGCTGTCGCATTCTTCGCGCGGCCAGTCGGTGGTCTTATGTTCGGCTATCTTCTTGACAGAGTCGGTCGAGTCAAGGTGCTGGCCATCACCATCTGGCTGATGGCGGGTGGAACTGCGATGATCGGCATGCTACCCACGTACGAAAGCATAGGTATCGCAGCGCCTGCCCTGCTCGTAGCGTGTCGATTCGTACAAGGCCTTGCGGTTGGAGGAGAGACCACAGGAAGCACGAGTTTTGTGCTCGAATCAGCTCCAGAGAAAAGAAGAGGGTTCTGGGTCGGGATCGTCTATTTTTTTGGCAACATCCCCAACGCTTTCGTCGCATTCATGCTTATTGGCCTTCAATTGCTGACCGGCAAAGCGGCCTACATCGACTGGGCGTGGCGAGTTCCATTTTTGATGGGTGGTCTGATTGGCATTGTCGGCTATTGGGTTAGACGCAACCTCGAGGACCCCGAGGAATACAAGCAGGCGGCGAAAAAAGACCCTTCCGCGACCCCGCTGCGAGTCCTCACGCGATCCGGCTTGAAGTCGATTCTGTGCGTTTCGATGATCATGTCGCTACAGTCGGTAGCCTCGTATTATCTGCTCGGATTCACGTACACCTTTCTTGTCAAACAGGCAGGTCTCGAATCCAAGATGGCGCTCCTATCCAACGCAATTGCCATCGCAGCATATGCGGTCACGATCCCGATTGGTGGAGCCCTTAGCGATCGGTTTGGCCGAAAAACAGTGCTCACCGGCGGGGCGCTATGGATTGCCTTGATTGCCTGGCTTTCGATCCGCCTTGCCTCGAACGGCACCCTTCTGGATGCGATTCTCGGCCAGGCACTCATCGCCATCGGCATCGGATTCTATGGAAGTGCCACATTCGTTGCTTCGGCCGAATTTTTTCCGACTTCATTCCGCGCGACGGGTCATGCTATCGCCTACCAAGCGACGGTGGCGATTTTGGGTGGGACTTCGCCGCTCGTCTGTGCATGGTTGGTGCGCGCTCTTCAGTCACCTCTTGCTCCCGGATGGTACGTAACCGCTGTCGCTGCCGCGACGGTCATTTTGGTCAGGTTCATACCGGAAACCAAGGACGTCGACCTCCGAACGTCTATCGGAGACATTACGCCCGACAGCCCGTCACAATTCTGCCCCCAACCCGCTGCCTCGCGCAGCACCGGAGACGCCCGGTAAGGAACACGATCTATGGAAATCTACGACTACATTATCGTTGGCGCAGGCTCCGCCGGTTGCGTTGTCGCGCGCGAACTTTCCAGCAACCCCGAGAACAAGGTACTGCTCCTTGAAGTGGGTCCCGACTCTGATCGCTTCTGGGTTCACACGCCAGCCGGTATGGCCAAGCTCTTTTTCGACAAGGAGCTCAACTGGAACTATTTTACGGAGCCTATGCCCGCACTTCGCGGACGCAAAATGTACTGGCCTCGCGGGAAGGGCCTGGGAGGATCAAGTTCTATCAATGGGATGATATACATTCGCGGGCATCCGTATGACTTCGACAACTGGGAAAAACTTGGCAACCCAGGATGGGGTTACGACGATGTGCTTCCGTACTTTAAGGCAATCGAACACAATGAACGCGGTGCGGATGCATATCGAGGCGCAGAAGGTCCTCTGTGGGTCAGCGACCCCGCGGTTAAAGTATCGAGCTCATTCGATTTCATCGAGTCCGCATGCAGGCATGGAATCGAAAAGACCGATGACATCAACGGCAAAGTCCATGATGGCGTTGGCTTCATGCAGCATACTATTCGTGACGGACGCAGACAGTCTGCCTATTTCGCCTTTCTGCAGCCTGTCATGAATCGACCGAACCTCACAGTGCGAACCGGCTGTCGGGTTCATCGCCTACTCTTGGCAAACGGAGAGGCAACCGGCGTCGAGATCGAATGCGAGGGAACAAAGCACACTATTGTGGCTGCCAAAGAGGTCATCCTCTCGGCCGGCTCGTTTAATTCACCTCAGTTGCTGATGCTCTCCGGTCTTGGGCCGGCCGAAGAACTTCAAAGCCATGGAATATCGACTGTGCTGGATTTACCAGGGGTCGGCAAAAATCTTCAAGACCATTTTTACGTTCACACTGCCTATCGGTCGACCGGCTCGAGTTCATACAACAGCAAAATAAGAGGGATGTGGAAGTATCTCGAGGGAGCCCGTTATCTTCTGACAAAGGGCGGCTACCTCGCGTTGGGAACCTCGCAGGTTGCTGCATTCATCAAGAGCAGTCCAGACGTTGACTATGCCGATCTTCAGATCAGCTTTCGCCCGATGACCTTCAATTTTCATCCAAACGGCCACGTTGAGGTTGATCGAGATCCAGGCCTGGGCGTGTCTGTGTTCATTCTGCGTCCGAAAACAACTGGGAGTGTGACGCTACACTCTGCAAACCCAGCGCAAGCCCCAAAGCTCACTCCGAACTTTCTGACGGACGACGAGGATATTCGTGCAATGATCAGCGGCGTAAAGCAGATTCGCCAAATCATGGCATTAAAACCTATTGCATCGCGGGTCCTGAGCGAGCAGTTGCCGGGACCACATATTCAAAGCGACGAGCAACTGTTTGATTTCATGGCAGAGACCGGAAACACCGCATCTCATCAGACCAGTACGTGCAAGATGGGTGGGGACTCCATGTCAGTGGTTGATGAACGACTGCGTGTGAGAGGCATTAAACGGTTACGTGTTGTCGATGCATCCGTCATGCCGCATGTAACGTCCGGAAATACCAACGCGCCCACGCTCATGATCGCAGCCAAAGGAGCGGCCATGATCAAGGAGGACGCGTTGGCGCGGCGACCAATCAGCGCATGATTGACGGTGCATCATCACAACGTTGAAACCGCCGGAGGCGCCACGCATGACACAATCGGCTACGTGGGTGGTTTCAGCGTATCAAGGAGGTATCTTAAATGACGAAGCAGACAGAAAATTCCCCAACCGTGGGAACCGAAAAAGATTACCCAAAAATCGGCTTGTTCCTGAATGGTGAATGGATCTACGATCGCGAATCCTATGCCGACGTCATCAACCCGAGCAACGAGCGTAAACTGGCACGCGTGCCTAAAGCTTCGGACGCCGATCTGCAGTGCGCGCTGAAAGCCGCTGAGAAAGGATTTGTCATCTGGCGGGATACCCCTCCGCAGCAGCGTGTGGCGATTATTCAAAAAGCAGTGAAACTCGCTCGAGAGCGCATAGACGCGATTGCAACGATCCTTTCACTTGAGAACGGCAAACCTTTCGACCATGCGCGGGCCGAAATCGATCGTTCGATGAATTTCTTTGAGTGGGAGATGGGCCAGGCACTGCGCGCTTACGGAATGATTGTACCTGGCGCGCCGCAGATGCAGAAGTTCATCATCCGACAGCCTATCGGCCCTGTATTCGCAGTCACGCCCTGGAACGTCCCCATGAGCTCAGCTGCCCGCAAGACCAGCGCAGCTCTGGCGGCCGGTTGTTCCGTCGTCCTTAAGCCGGCAGAGGAAACGCCGGGGACCGCGTGCGAGCTTGTGAGATGCTTTGAGGAGGCAGGCTTACCTCCCGGCGTTCTTAACCTGGTACTCGGCGATCCAGCGCATATCTCTTCGACACTTATTGCTTCTCCTGTGATTCGCATGGTGACGTTCACGGGCTCCGTTCACGTCGGAAAACATCTTACTCAACTCGCTGCCCGCGAGATGAAACCGGTCTTGATGGAATTGGGGGGACATGCACCGGTGCTGGTTGGCGCAGACGTAAACGCGACCGAAGTCGGCAGGATCTCAGCACTGGCGAAAACGCGAGCCGCCGGGCAGATTTGTGCATCACCCTCCCGATTTATCGTGCATCGCAATTCCTACGCCGACTTTGTGTCCTCATTCGCCGAGACTCTAAATGAACTGCGCGTCGGTGACGGTTTGGAGCGCGGGGTCGAGATGGGGCCGGTTGCGAATGTACGACGGTTGGCTGCGGCGCAGGCTTTGGTCGACGATGCGAGAAATCGGGGAGCGACTGTTGCGGCTGGAGGGCAGAGACTGGGCGAACAAGGCTATTTCTTCGCACCTACACTCCTTACCGACGTGCCGCTCGATGCGGACGTCATGACTATCGAGCCCTTCAGTCCCGTTGCCGCCTGCGTCGCGGCTGAGAGCCTTGATAAGGCCATTTCCATCGCAAATAGCCTTCCCGTGGGCCTGGCGGCATATGCCTTCACCAACTCGCTCGAGGAAGCGGAACAGATTGGGCGACGACTGGAATGCGGGGTTCTATCCATCAACCACTTCGACACGCCCGACGCGGATACCCCGTTCGGTGGTGTCAAAGAGACCGGTATTGGACGCGAGGGTGGCCCGACGAGCCTTGATGCCTATCTCGTCACGAAGACCATTCTGCAAAGTACCGTGAAGGTCTGAGATCTTTGCTCGGGCATCTGGCAGCGAAATCGCAACACCTCATGGGCTGCGATTTCGCTGATTCTTGATTACGAAAGTTCGTTGACAAACTCGGGGATAGCGGAGAAAAGGTCTTGCACCACGCCGAAGTCCGCGACGCTGAAGATCGGCGCTTCTTCGTCCTTGTTGATCGCGACGATGACCTTCGAGTCCTTCATGCCCGCCAAGTGCTGGATCGCACCCGAAATGCCGACCGCGATATAGAGCTGCGGCGCGACGATCTTGCCCGTCTGACCGACCTGATAGTCGTTCGGCACGTAGCCCGCATCGACGGCTGCACGCGACGCGCCCATGGCTGCGCCGAGCTTGTCGGCCAAAGGCTCGAGAACCTTCGTGTAGTTCTCGCCGCTGCCCAATCCACGGCCGCCCGACACGATGATGTTCGCCGACGTCAGTTCCGGACGGTCCAGCTTCGTCACCTCACGGCTCACGAACTGCGAGATGCCGGCATCGGCTGTTGCATCGATCTTCTCGACAGAGGCGCTGCTGCCTTCTGCTGCCACCGGGTCGAAGCCCGTCGCACGCACCGTGATGACTTTGACCGGATCGGCGGATTGCACGACGGCAATCGCATTGCCCGCGTAGATCGGGCGCTCGAACGTATCGGCGCTATCGACTGCCGTGATGTCGCTGATCTGTGCAACGTCGAGTTTCGCAGCGATGCGCGGCGCGATGTTCTTGCCGTAGGCCGTTGCGGGTGCAAGGATGTGCGAGTAGTTCTTCGCGATGTGCAGCACCGTCGCTTCGACGTTCTCCGCGAGGCCTTCGGCCAATTGCGGCGCATCTGCGAGCAGCACCTTTGCCACCCCTGCGATTTTTGCAGCAGCATTGGCAGCGGCCTGTGCGTTGTGGCCCGCCACCAGCACATGAATGTCGCCACCGATCTTCTGCGCAGCAGCCACAGTGTTCAGCGTCGCCGCCTTGATCGACGCGTTGTCATGTTCAGCAATTACCAGAATCGTCATTTGATAAGTCTCCGCTATTCCTTGATCCGTCCGCGATCAAAGCACCTTGGCTTCGGTCTTGAGCTTGTCGACCAGCGTCTTCACGTCAGGCACCTTCACGCCGGCGCTACGCTTCGGCGGTTCGCTGACCTTCAGGGTCTTCAGACGCGGCGTCACATCGACGCCAAGGTCTTCCGGCTTCGCGGTTTCGAGCGGCTTCTTCTTCGCCTTCATGATGTTCGGCAGCGTCACATAGCGCGGCTCGTTCAGGCGCAGATCTGTCGTCACGACTGCTGGCAGCGTGAGCGACAGCGTTTCCGCGCCGCCATCGACTTCGCGTGACACGGTTGCCTTGCCATCCGCAACCACAACCTTCGATGCAAACGTCGCTTGGGGCAAATCAGCCAAAGCAGCCAGCATCTGACCGGTCTGGTTCGAATCGTCATCGATCGCCTGCTTGCCCAATATGACGAGCGAAGGCTGTTCCTTGTCGACCAGCGCCTTCAGCAGCTTGGCCACGGCCAGCGGCTGCAGGTCTTCATTCGATTCAATCAGTATCGCGCGATCCGCGCCGATCGCCAGCGCCGTGCGCAGCGTTTCCTGGCATTGCGTCACGCCCGCCGACACGACGATCACTTCCGTCGCCACGCCTGCTTCCTTCAGACGCACGGCTTCTTCGACGGCGATTTCGTCGAACGGATTCATCGACATCTTCACATTCGCGAGATCGACGCCCGTATTGTCCGTCTTCACGCGGACCTTCACGTTGTAATCAACCACTCTTTTTACTGCTACAAGTACTTTCATATAGATTTCTCTTCTCTGATACATTGTATTGAAGCACGGTCCGGGCGCCCATTCTCACAGTCCATTACAACGACAGAGACAAAGCTCTCGACAGGAAACGGCTCGACTTAGCCTTAGAATATCGGGCAAACCGAAGTCTTCCACTTGCGGATCCTGTTGACCGGTCGCATTAGCGACCTTTGCAGCTATGCGCATTGCACACGTTCGCTCTCGCAAGAGAGCCGCCAACGCGTCCTCCAAGACTTGAAAGTCGGCGTCCGAGATGAAGCCACCGAACCTTTCAGGAATTTGTGCTGGGTTGCTCGCCCTCATGCGGCGCCTCCATGTTCCCGCAATGGAATTTGTTTCAATCGGGAAGTGCGTTCCCTTATATGACGGTCACTCCGGAGACGTCCAGGACGACGTACTTGCTATCAAGTACGTCGAATTTGCGCAAAGCAGCATGCCATGGTGGGACGTCCGGGTGCTCGATATGTCGTTCAAGGCATTTTCGGTCGTCCCAGAGTTCAGACACTCGGACTACACCCGCTTCGAAGCAGTCCTCCGCCACGTCATATGCAATGCATCCCTCATGCAGTCGCGATGCTTCAACCAAGGTTCTCAGGTGCGGCATCAGGTTTTGTACTTGCTCCGGCAGGACTTTGAGCGTGCCGATAACGGCCACCTTGGCTTTCATGATTGCGCTCCGGTGGTTGATCGCATCATCGTCCACGCGAGAAGCCTATCCCGGGTACATCTACTTCGACCTGAAATAGTGCTCCAAGGCGCTTGCCCGCGCCCATGTCGTCAATGGATCCGGTATAGGCACTGCAGAAAAGCGTTTTTCCGTCCGTGCCGCCGAGGACACATGCGATCGCGTGGGGTCCGCAGGTAATCCGGTCCGTCACCTCGCCGCCGTCCAGGACCCGCACAAACTCACCTGTGTTAAAGCTTGCCGCCCAGATCGCGTTTTCCGCGTCAGCACAGATGCCGTCCGGCTGCCGGTTGCCCAGATCAGCGTATAACCGCGCGTTAGACAGGGTGCCATCTGGGCTACGATCAAACGCTGTGAGTCGCGACACCCACGTCTCAGCAACTACCAGGGTACGGCCGTCGTTAATAATCACCATACCGTTCGGGAACTCGACACCGCTCGCGGCTACGTGAATGCCCCCGTTGGGGTCAACGACATGCATATCGGTCGGCTTGCTGGGCGCTCCGCCATGATGATCGTAACCAAAATTTCCGGTGTAGACCCAGCCTCGCTCGTCAACCACCAGGTCATTCAAATCTCCCGCGGCGATGCCTGACAAGTCCCCATGCACCATTGGCGCGCCATCCACCAATTTCAGAAGCTTGCGATCCTGCATCGAAACGACAATGGGCGTCCCGTCTGGCAAAAAGCCGATGCCGGCCGGTCGATGCGGCACGTCACACAAGTGCGTACGCGTTCCATCCGACTGAACTGTGTATAGCTTCTTATCGAACACATCGGAAACCCACAGTCGATTCTGGTGCCAACGAGGTGCTTCGAGAAATGCAAAATCATCGACCCACAGAGTTGGATGGTAGTTTGGCATGGTACTCGTCCCCAAAAACAGTTTGTCCGACGACCGAGTCCGGCTAACGCGACTCCCTTCGCCCTATGCTGCGGCGCTTAGTGGCTGGCCGTATTTCAGATACCTGTCGACTGGCCTCCATCGACGACCATGGCATGACCTGTGGTGAACAACGAGTCGTCCGAGCACAGGAACAACACGGCTGCAGCAATTTCTTCAGGCTTACCCATCCGTCCAATAGGCTCTTGGGCGACAACACGGGCAATTCCTTGGGGCGTATCTCCGGTAATGCGCGACATCATTGCTGTGTCGGTGATGCCCGGGCACAGCGCATTTACACGAATATTCGATTTAGCGTATTCAAGCGCGGCGACCTTGCTGATGGCGGTAACACCGAACTTCGATGCACAGTAGGCACCCTGCCCCTGGATGGCCATGAAGCCTGCAGTCGACGACGTGTTGACGATGACACCGCCCTTGCCGTTTCGAAGCATCAGCTCGACCTGATACTTCATGCAGATATAGACACTGCGGAGATTCACCCGAATTACGCGATCCCACTCCTCTTCAGGCGTTTCATTCAGTTTTTTAACCTGGTGTTCGATTCCCGCATTGTTGAAGGCGATGTCGAGGCCTCCGAACGCCTCCATTCCCTTCGCCAGCGCAGACTTAACATCGCCCCCATCAGCCACGTCGCAGCGTACGGCGATTGCACGCGCGCCAGCTTCCTCGACCAGTCCCGCAGTGGCCCGATTCGACTCTTCCGAAATATCCGCGAGCACCAGGTTCGCACCCTCACGAGCGAAAGCGAGTGCCGTGGCGCGCCCGATCCCGCTACCCGCCCCGGTTACGAATGCGACCTTATCGGTGAAGCGCTTATGCTGGGTTGCAACCATTTTCATCTCCTTGACTGTTGAGCTAGGCCCACGAATTAGTCGCCGCTGGACCCTCGATGGATCTGGTGGAAAGCGCAAGCGGTACGCGCAACAAGTGCGGTAGGCAGGTCGCATCGGCTCATGTACGACCGCGTGACGCTTAATTTACTCTCATAATACGAGATTTTATTACATTTTGGATTGACGTTACACCAGGGGATTTCCAGCAGTTGGGGGATGCGCGGCGTCTGGAACGCGGGAGCGGTCGCGTCACGACCAGCGCCGCATATGGGCTGTAACTACGATGATCTCGCCCCGCTGTCTCTGTGAGACGGCGAAGCATGCGAGCGAACTCGGCCCCATTTCTGGGTTTACGAGTTCGTCCTGGTCAGGTATGCACGGAGCTTAAAAGCGGTGAACGATTCCAACGATCCCGGCGAACATGCTGCGTGAGGACGACGGCGTTGAGTTGAAGCCGTCCCCGATCGTCGCAGTTGCGTCGATCACATTGCCCGCCCCGTTCGTTCCAAGGGTCTTCCCGTTTGCACGCGTGAACGCCTGCAGTGCGTAGAGTCCAGTGCGCTTGGAAAGCGCATAGTATTCGCCGAGACTAACTTGCTGATACTGAGCGCTGTCTGCAATGCCGTTCGCTTTTGTCGCGCGGGTGTAGCTGTAACCTGCAGCAAGATCCCAAGCGACGGTCGGCTTCCAATGCAGCGCCAGCCCTCCCGTATTGAAGATAGCCTCATCGTGATAGCGAGACCCTATGCCCGGGATGTATTGGACGTTGGTGTAGACCGCTCTGACGTCAAACGTGCTGCCAAACGCATAGCTTGCACCGACCGCGAAGCGTTGCTGGCCCTGTGCAGTCTGATAGCCGTTCGTCAACGCAGATACGCCCGCTTGCGCACCGGCATTGGAGGTAGTCGAGTCGGCGCCGAATGGACCGCCTCCCAATGTGGAGTTGTTGATCCTCGAGATACCGACGCCGAATCCGATGGGCCCTTGCATGTACTGCACCGCCGCACTCCAGGTCGAACCGCGGTTAATGCTGCCCGGTACACCGCCCAAAGAGTACGAGCCGCTGACCGTGATACCGTATAGTTGCGGTGACATGTACAGGAGCGTGTTATTCGTGCGATACCCTGTATCTAGCCCATCAACGTCCCCCGGGTGAGCGCCGGAAAATCCCGACAAAAATTGCGTCGGGCCGAACGGGAACATCAACTGATAGTATGACTGGTACTGACGGCCTGCGGTCAGTGACCCGTATGTTTGATTGGTCACCCCGACAAACACCTGGCGGGAGAACATCAGGCCGTTTGTCGCGAGAGCACCTGTTGCACTATTGAATCCTTCTTCCAGAGTGAAGATGGCCTTTGTGCCACCGCCCAGGTCTTCTGCGCCCTTCAAACCAAATCGGCTTCCGTTCCATACGCCATTTGACATCTTGACGGCTGAGCGTCCCCCGGACGTCGATCCAAGGCTGGTCTGGCTGCTCTGGTAGCTGAAGCCGGTGTCAACAATGCCATAGAGAGTAACGCTAGATTGTGCTGCAGCTGACGAACATACGCCAACTGCAATACTTGCCAGAGCCAATTTAGTCTCAACGCGCCGAATTTTCATAGCAGTCCTATTTTTTTGACATGAACTCATTTAATTAAACCACCCATCAGACTGGGCAAAGTTTTACTGCCATCACAACACTTCAATCGTCTTGACGACAGCGTTTTTAACCGCGACGTCAAGGACCTATGTCCACATCGCAAGCGAAGCAATTGCCATGTACTGATTTAGCCCTGCATTCTCTCTCCACATTCCTGGCGGAGATACATTGTGCTTTTTCAGGCAAGTGCCTTTATCAACTCGGTTGAATCATCCATCTGATCAAGCGACTTGGCCATTTCCACTGCACGCTTACTCACAGCGGCGGAAATCGGATTCGCCGCCAACGATGCACATTCAGAAAATTTTCTCCCAATGAGGTCCCAGTCCATCGGTCTGTCTTTCCCGCCCGGCGTCCCCTCTCCAGAACCGGTCAGAATCGCGCCGCTCTTGGTTACGATATCCACGCGCGCGTTAGGCATGTCGCCCTTCCAGTCGAAGCCGGGGTCATCTACCGGAACAACTTTCTGGGCCGCTGCCAGCACCGCCTCGTCCCGAAGCCCGTCCGCCGTAAATTGTCGAATTCTCATTTCGCCATACACCGCGGCCGCGGCAAGGCAAAACGGAATGCTAAAGCGTGCATCCATCGCAGAGGCTGGACGGCGTCGTGCCTCCAGTGGGTACGACATTTGTTGTGCGAAATCGCCCACATACGGGCGAATCTCCGCAATGTCGCCCGCTTTTAGTTCATGCTTTCGGATGAGCTCTAGCGTGGCATGGATATATGTATGCGAGATGCCGCACGTCGGCCAGGGCTTGTATTGAATCGTGCTACCCTCGAAGCGGCTGCCCAGCCCATTCAGTATTCTGGCGCGATCATATTCGCCTTGAAAGTAGACGTTCATCACCCCGGCTTTCCCTTCGAAGACACTCTGTGTCCCCGTCACACCTTTCTGAGCAAGCCATGCTGAAAGAACCGCGCTTTTGGCTACGAACCCTGCGTACAATTCTCCCAGATCGCTGTTCGTGCCAAAGCGCATCTCAAGGGTGCCGCACGAGCCGAGGCTTGCAATGCCTAGAGCATTCGCGACCTGCTCTTTGTTCAGGCGAAGTACGTACGCCACGGCCGCCGTGGCGGAGAAGACGCCCAGCACTGTGGTGACGAGCCAGTCCAAACGCTGTTGAAGGCTGCGACGCGTCCGGAAAAACAGATCCTGACCGATGGCAACCGCGCTGATCAGCTGCTTCCCGCTGATACCACCGACATGCTCAGCCGCAGCAAACACTGCCGGGATGAGGTAGCTGCTCGAGTGATTGCCATCTGGTCCCATATCATCAAAGTCCAGACAGTGCGCCATAGCTCCGTTTGCAAAAGCAGCCATAAGCGGAGGAGCGCGGTCGCCGAAGCCCAGAATGCTGCACTCCGGCTGCCCTCCACTCTCGCGGACAATCTCGACGACGCTTTGAATCGCTGGAACGGATCCGCTAGCCGCCAGACACACACCCAGCACATCAAGAATGCTCTTCTTCGCCGCCTCAATCGCATCAGCCGGAAGATCTTCGAAACGGCAGGCCGATATGTAGGATGCGAACTCGTGTGAAAGATCTTTGGATTCCATTGAATTTATTCGCTGTACAAGATGGTTCAGTTTCGAGCAATGTCGCGTAAGGCGCGGCTGCCACCGTTCATCGTCCCTGGAAGCTAGGGGTTCTTTTGTCCAGAAACGCTGTCATGCCCTCTTTCTGATCTGCAGAGTCGAACAACACCTGGAAGGCTCTTCGTTCAAGCATCATTGCCGTCTCGATTGGAGCGTCGGCTCCGACGTGCACAACTTCCTTAATTGCACGCACAGCGAGGGTAGGCATTTCCGCGATCGTGCTGGCGACTTCGAGCGAACGCTTGAGTACGCTCCCGTCCGGCGACAGTTCGGACACGAGGCCTAAGGCGTAAGCCGTGCGGGCATCGATTCTTTCCCCAGTGAGCAAAAGACGTAGCGTTTGATACTTCCCGATCGTTCTCACCATGTGCTGGGTGGCGCCCGCGCCAGGCATCACCCCGAGCCGAACCTCAGGTTGAGCGAACTGCGCGCTTTCACCGGCGATAATGATGTCGCAACTTAGGGCAAGTTCGCATCCACCGCCGAGCGCATAGCTTTCGACCGCGGCAATTACCGGCTTGCTGCACCGCCGAACCGCTTGGAACATCCTGTCGGTAGCCCTCAAGGTGTGTTCGATTGGTGTCAGTGCTTGCATTTCAGCAACGTCACTGCCCGCAACAAACGAAGATCCGGCGCCCGCAATAACGATTACGCGAACCTGAGTGTCCCTGTCGAGGGCCTCGATAGCATCAGCCAACAGCTGCTTGATTTCGAAGTTGAGCGCATTACGGCGTTCTGGTCGATTGATGGTTATCAAAGAGACACCAGGCGCGGGTTGCTGGATTTCGACGAGCGTTTCGTTCATTCTTTTACCTTCAGCGGTAGCTCGCCGTCATCCCGCCGTCAACGACGACGGTTGTGCCGGTGACATAGCTTGCAAAGTCCGAAAGGAGGAAGAGCGTGACGTTCGCAACTTCTTCTGGTGTACCGATGCGCTTCAAGGCAACGCCTTCGGCGATGTTTTGAAACGTGCCACGATTCCGATTCTGGATTGGCGTATCAATGACACCCGGTGCGACGGCATTTACCCGAACGCCGAATCCACCCAGATCAATTGCCATCGCGCGAGTCATGTTGATCATGGCCGCCTTCGAAGCGACGTAGCTAACTCGACTTTCCCTCGCCGACAAGCCACCGATGGATGCAATGTTAACAATGGAGCCTCGTTTAGCTTCGGCCAGTTGCCGCGCTGCTGCGCGACAGAAATACATCGCGCCATTCAGGTTGACGTCCAATACCTGCTGCCAGCTTTCATCCGTGAGGCTCAAGATGTCCGCCGGGTTAACAATGCCAGCGGCAGCCACTGCATGCGTCGCCGGGCCATGAGTGCGCGCGATGTTTGCAAAACATTCGTCGACGGCACGTGAGTTCCGGACGTCAACCAGGTAGCAATAGGGAGCGCTTCCATCCGAGTCGTGATAGAGCTTTTCTGCCGCTGCGTGCAGCTTCTGCTCGTCCCAATCGAGCAGGAGCGGAGTTGCTCCTTCTGCGCGCAACCGCTCGCACACAGCGAGGCCAATGCCGGACGCTGCACCCGTCACAGGTACGACAGCCGATTCCATGTTCCACGTGCTCATTCAGATTTTTGCCTTTAAGAGGATGAAGTGAATTTCAGATTTGCCGCGTCACGAAACTCGTTCTCACTTGCCCCGCCGACGTGTTCCACCGACTGTATAAATCGCAGCGGCTGCTACAACGACCGTTCCTTCGAGGAGACCTTGATAGTTCACGCCGAGGTTCAAAATGTTGAATCCATTGGTCAGTGTGAAAAGCAACAACGCACCGGCGACGGTCTTTCCGACACTTCCTGCGCCCCCGAATAATGAGGTGCCGCCAAGAATGGCTGCAGCAATGACCGTCAGCTCCGCGCCAGTCAACGCTGCTGGATTGACAGAGCGCAGACGGCTTCCGAAGAGGATCCCGGCGAACCCAGCCGCCGCACTGCAAAGAACGAACGCGGCAAGTTTGTACCGTACGACGTTGATGCCCGAAAGCCTTGCAGCTTCAGGATTTCCACCCACCGCATATACACGCCTTCCGACCATTGTGAACGACAGGACAAACCAGACGACAGTCGAGAAAGCAACCATATAGATCACGATTTTCGGAAGAGCGAGTTCCCGCCCACCGGCCCAGGCCATCGCCAGCAGGCACACGGCACAGACGCCCATGCCCACTGAAACTGGCGAGACTCCTCTGCCGCTCCGACGCGCCTTAAGAAGCATCCAGAGGCTCTCGGCAGCTAACAGCAAGCCAATCGCTGTGAGCGCAGTTCCGATGGGCCAACGTCCGGTCTCGAACGCCCGCATAGCGCCGATCACGCGTGGATTGTCAACAGAAACGGTTCTACCGTCTGTCACGATCAGAACCACCCCACGCAAGGCTGTCATTGTTCCGAGAGTAACGATAAAAGCGTTAATACCTAGATATTGAACGATTACCCCGTTCAACAGGCCGGCACCGACCGCGACGAGCATTGCGACCAGACAAGCCGGTACGAATCCGATTGAGTCGGCGAGTCCCACCATGACGGCAGCCGAAAGTGCAGCAACCGATCCGACTGACAGATCGAAGTTTCCCGTGATAAGGATGACAGTCATCGCTACCGCGATGATCGCCATTAGAGAAGACTGCTGCAGAACATTCGACAGGTTCTGAAAGCTCAGATAACTCACGTCGCCAGAATATGCTGCGGCGACAGATAGCAAGGCAACAACAAGGGCCAGCGCGTAATACACGCCCATTTCGCGGAGCCCTAATACGCGACGCCAGTTTGTCGTTGCTGCGCGCGAATCCGATGGCACATTATCGGATGAAATGACCTTATACATATCGTCAACCTCACGTTGTGATTGAGGCAATGGGTTACGAAAGGGATTGCGCACGATGCTCCATTGACCCATTGCCTGCATCATCACCCAGTGCACCGGCGACCTGTCCGCCCGCGAGCAGGACGAGCTCATGTTCCGACGTCTCGTGACCCACTCGCTCTGCAACGCATTTGCCATCGCGCATGACAACAATCCGGTCCGACACGGCAAGCAATTCTTCTAATTCGGAAGACACAATAATCACCACCATCCCGGCGTCTGCGAGGTCTCGCACGAGGCGCAGGATATCGGTCTTTGCGCCAATGTCGATGCCCGCGGTCGGCTCATCAAGGAGTAGCACCCTGACATTCCCAAACAACCACTTCGCGATGGTCACCTTTTGTGCGTTGCCGCCACTCAACTCAGTGACAAGGACATCTGGAGACTGTGCCTTGATCTTCAGGCGCTCGATGGCCTCATTCGCACGCTGCATTTCCATCTCGCGCACTGGCAAGCAGTTTCTCCATGAAACACCGCCAAGCGCCGGCAGCGTTGTATTGCGCCAGACCTCGAAGCCAGGGATTAGGCCCTGCCCCATCCGATCTTCCGGCACCAAGGCAATACCCGCACCTACAGCGGCGACCGTCGAACGCGCAATTGGAGTACCAAGGACCTCGACTGCGCCTGTCGCGTGCCGATCTGCTCCGAAAATGGCGTGCAACAGTTCCGTTCTTCCTGAGCCCAGCAGCCCCGCAATGCCCAGCACCTCGCCGGTCCGGAGAGCAAGAGAGACAGGCGAAAGCTTTCCAGGAGAACAAAGATTCTTGATATTGAGAACCACCTCTGCGTCGTCCGAAAGCTTTTTCGGTTCGGCTCGTACCATTGCCACGATTTGACGACCGACAATTGCTTCTGCAATACGTGCCTCGTCAACGTCGCAGGTCTCCGCGCGCATGACCGCCTCGCCATCCCGCAGGATCGTGACGCAGTCCGTGAGAGATATCACTTCATCAAGGAAGTGCGAAACAAAGAGGATGGCTTTCTTTTCGACCCCAGCGAGACGACGGACCGTCTGATACACGACCTCGCGCTCTTCCATTGCAAGGGATGCCGTAGGTTCGTCCATGACAATCAGTTCTGCGCCGCTTCCCAGTGCCTGGAAAATTGCCACCATCTGGCGTTGGCCAATAGATAGGTCACCGACCTTTGAGTCGGGGTTCAGCCAGTAACCCACTCGCTCACAAAGGTCGCTAAATGCCTTGCGAGATGCCATAGTCTGGCGCCAGCCTCCTTTCGCGCCCAGGAAAACGTTCTCGAGCACCGACAACGTCGGAACGATAGGGATGTGCTGATGAATCGTTGCGACACCCATATCGAGTGCTTCCTTTGGACTAGAGCACTCGACTACAGAGCCTTTCCAGAGGATTCTTCCGCCAGTAGCAGCGAAGGCACCGGACAGAATTTTGATCAACGTGGACTTGCCGGCGCCATTCGCACCGAGCAAGCCATGAACCTTTCCGCGCTCGACGGAAAGATCTACACCACGCAGGGCGACCGTCCCATTCGGAAATGTCTTCGCGACTCGCTCAAGCTTCAGGAGCGGCGCTTCCTCGCTAGTCGTCATACCATGTCTCCAAACCCCGGGCGCACCGTTTTCTAGAACTGAGGCACACACTCGGATAGGTTGTCCTTGGTCACCCCGACCTGCTTATATGTGATCAGCTGAGCTTTTGGCGAGCTCTTGTTTGTAGCCGCGTCGTAAAGCGCCTTGGCTGAAAGCCGACCCATCGTTTCTGGCTTGGAGCAGACGGAGCCTGACATCTCACCAGCTTTGATGGCATCAATGCCGCGCCTTGAACCGCCGTCAGCCGCAACGACTTTTGCGTGAGCGCCCATATTGCGGATCGCACGACTGCACCCGAGACCCAAGTCGTCGTACTGGGCGAAGAAAAGGTCTACATCAGGATGAGCGGTGAGGATATTCTGGCAAACGGCTTCGCCCTTCACTTCCGTCCAGTCCGTCGGCTGAGAGGCAACGATCTTGTACTTGACGCCGGCTTTCTTCAGACCTTCCTCGAACCCTTGGCTACGCTGCTTCACGGCGGCCACGCCAGCCGACCCTTCGACAATTCCGATTTGCGCGACGCGGTCCTTTGGCAGGAATTTCGCTGCCATCAGACCCGCGATCACACCGCTTTCCACGTCATCGCGAGTAACCAGGGCGGTCAGTTTCGGATAGACATCCTTTAGCGGAACCTTCTCGGGATCGCCCACCTGCACACCCACAGAGACGAACGGGATGTTGCTTTCATTTGCGCGATCGATCCATGTCTTCGCTACCACAGAGTCGAGAAGGATAGATCCGATGCCGTCCACCTTCCGCGTGATGAGATCGTCGACTGCGTTCCCTTGCTTCTCAACGCTACCTTTCGGATCGAGAACAATGGACTTGACGCCGAGTTCCTTCGCCTCGGCCTGAAATCCCCGCACCTCTGCGGCGTTAAACGGGTACTCCATGTTCGCGGCCACGATGGCAATCGTGACTTCCTTCGCCACGGCTGTCCCTGCGATCAAGGTGAGCGCTACGGATGCGCTAGCCATGCCGAACCGCTGAATTGCCGATGAGAATTTCATCTGTCTCCTCCATGGTTTTAGGGGCGAGATAGTTCGCTGCCAGCGCTGGGATGCGCACTTCGAGGCTCCCGGACCGGCCATGGTCATGTATTAAACGTAGTCCATAAACTAATCCCGTCATTTGAGAGTTTATACAACACCTCGACGGATGCAACTAGGGGTTGTCACCGGGTACAAGGCGCTGGCAGAGCAGGAGATGATTGGAGAAAGTCAAGCACTAAGGGCTGCGTGGCGGCATCCGGAGCCGATGTCAGCTACCAGTCTGCGAGGCGCCCGGCCATGGTTGTTTACAACTCTGTGGAGTGCTGTGCTCCGCGGCACGGACCAGAAGGACGCGAACGCTCGAGGGCCGGATGCTGGCCAGACAGAAACAGACGGAAAATTTAAGCATTTAGATTATGTTAAAATCTCACAAGCCGGGAATTGCTAAGACCACATCGCGGTGGCTCCCCATCGTTTTATACAAATCCAGCCGAAAGATCGAATCATGGACACCAAGCGTTCGCTGAAGAAAAATAAACCTCTCTCGGTTGAGCCTGTGGACACGATAGAGGACGGCGCGGCTCTCGCTGCATCAAACAGCTTGGCGCGAACCCTCGGGATTCTGAACCTTTTCACACCGGCCGCGCCCCTTTGGTCGACTGAAGCGATCATTCAGTCCCACGGGATGTCTCGTTCGTCGGGATATCGGTACATCAAGGCGCTGGCGGACGTCGGATTAATTGCGCCAGTGTCCAATGGCTACTACATCCTCGGCCCGAGAATCGTCGAACTCGATCGGCAGATTCGGCAATGCGATCCCTTGTATATCGCAGGTGGGCCAGTAATGAAGGAACTGGTGACAGAAACCAAGCACTCGGCGCATCTGTGTGCGTTGTTTAGCGGAGCAGTGCTTTGCGTTCGGGAACGGCTGACGGATGACAGCCCAGCGAACCTGTTCACGCGCGGCCAGACGCGCCCGCTCTTTCAAGGGGCCGCATCCAAGATCATCCTCCCTTACCTGCGCCCTCACCAGCTGCGCAGTTTGCACGCCAAGCATGCTTCTGCAATAGCGGCCGCTGGACTGGGATCCGACTGGTCGGCCTTTCGCGCTACGCTCGCGAAAATCCGAACCGCAGGCTATACGATGACGGTTGGCGAGTTCAACCCTGGGGTTATCGGTATCTCAGCGCCCGTCTTCAACAGTGAAGGACACATCCTTGGAAGCATTGGCATTGCGGGTGCCGAGTCTCACTTCACACGCGCAGAGAAGGATCGCTGTGTGACCGCCGTCATTCAGGCTGGTGAGCAGATCAGTGAGCGCATTGGAGCCATCAGCGTCGGTATTGACAAGCCGGCACGGGCCGTTGGCTAATCAGGCAATCCAATCATTCAGTTGCTTCGAAAGGCGGCTTTGATTGCTCGTCAGCGATGCCCGCCGCCAGGCGCCGACGATCCGTTATTGTTTTGAGTGGACTGGGCGCTGACCATTTAACAGGTCAGCGCCTCGTCGAGATCCGAATCGTCCGGGCGGAAGGACGCGCTACCCGGATGTCGACCTGCCGACGCCCTAGAAGATTTCTAGCGTTGCGAACACCGCGTCTGCGGAGATATCTGTGGAAGGGTCCTGAAATTCGTTGATGGCGAAGATCCACAGTAAATATCGGCGGAGTGTACCGGGGCAAAGACGCATTTTTGACATGTAAGTCCTTTGTGCTGACGTTAGGTCGCTCCTCTCTTCCTGCTGCCTGCAAGACCGCTTCCCGCCGACAGAACGCAAGCGAAGACTAGCGCGAAGTCCCTTCCTCGCTCAATAAATATTTCCCCGTAAGGTGAGCTTTTCTTACACATAACAATGGTCGGCCGCGAGGAGTCGGCCCAGAGCCCCCGTTGTTTTCGGGCGGGGATGTCTACGATCTCAGCAAATCTTCTGTTGCATAAAATCCCACAATAAAAGACAATATTTCAAACCATCTCAAGAACGTCGATGCGGTCAGCGCGTCCGCCAGTACGAATCGGGAAAGCACTACTGTTTCGTCCTGTTGACGGCAACGGTTAGCCCGACCGCGACGCTGGTCGTTGACGAACGCTGATTTCGCGGTAGCGGGCGGCTTGGTGGGCAAACTCGTGCGCCGCAGGGCGCTCACTTGTTTTCGAGGAGATCAAATGACCGAAGCGCAATCTGTTGCTCCAACGACTCCGAAACCAAAGAAATCCGTCGCACTGTCCGGCGTCACTGCGGGCAACACCGCACTGTGTACGGTAGGTAGAACCGGAAATGACTTGCATTATCGGGGCTACGACATTCTCGACATTGCCACCACTAGCGAGTTCGAGGAGATTGCCTACTTGCTCGTACACGGCAAGTTGCCGAACATCGCGGAATTGAAGGCATACAAAGCAAAGCTGAAGGCGCTGCGCGGCTTGCCCGCAAATCTCAGAGCCGCATTGGAATGCATCCCAGCGTCGGCACATCCGATGGATGTGACGCGCACCGGTGCCTCGCTTCTTGGGACGATCCTTCCGGAGAATGACGATCACAATATTCCGGGTGCGAAAGACATCGCCGATCGTCTGATGGCCTCGTTCGGCTCGATGCTGCTCTACTGGTTCCACTTTTCGCATAACGGCAAGCGCATCGAAGTAGAAACCGACGACGATTCTATTGGCGGCCACTTCCTTCACCTGCTGCATGGAACAAAGCCGCCGAAGGCGTGGGTCGACGCGATGCACGTTTCCCTTAACTTGTATGCCGAACACGAGTTCAATGCCTCAACGTTCACTGCACGGGTGGTAGCCGGCACGGGCTCTGACATCTACTCGGCTATCACCGGTGCAATCGGCGCGCTCCGAGGTCCAAAGCACGGTGGTGCGAACGAGGCGGCATTTGAAGTGCAAACCCGTTACCAGACGCCGGATGAAGCTGAAGCCGACATTAAGCGTCGCGTTGAGAATAAAGAAGTGGTAATTGGCTTCGGACATCCCGTATACACGATCTCCGATCCCCGAAACAGCGTAATCAAGGAGGTCGCAAAAAGTCTCTCGAAGGAAGCGGGCGACACCAGGCTATTCGATATCGCCGCGCGGATCGAATCGGTGATGTGGGACGCTAAAAAGATGTTCTCGAACCTTGATTGGTTCAGCGCCGTGTCGTACCACATGATGGGCGTGCCCACTGCCCTGTTCACACCATTGTTCGTGATCTCGCGAACTTCCGGCTGGAGTGCACACATTATCGAGCAACGAGTCGATAACAAGATTATCCGCCCCAGTGCGAACTATGTCGGGCCGGAAGATCAACAGTTTGTTTCGCTGGAAACCCGTGCATAACCGCCAGTTGCCACTTCTTGGCGACCGTCTCGAGGCCTTGATTCATTTGGGGGTCAAATCCAACTGTCTTCCTAGCCCGTGCTTAATCATCTCCTGAGGACTTGTCCCGCCACCCGGCGGGATTTTTTCCGTCATAGTGACTCAATGAGCGCAGCGAAGGGAGGAACACGTGGGTCTGCTGTAATGCATCACAGGTCTAACAGGACACGCAATCGCGCAGCGCACGGACCCTATCCCTACGCCAGCCATTCTCGTGGGCTCGAGCCCCAAACGCCCCATAGAGGAGACTGTGGTTCTCGTTATTTGCGGTCGCAAACGTCGTTGTCCGCACTATCATCGGTGCCTGAGGAGAACGCTGCGCTCCGACGTGTCTCAAGGTCTGCTTCGCTTTGCTGTGCCGCGTAAAACTCGACCGTGCCGGCCGCGGCCTGCAGCGGCGCCTTCGCCCCTTGGGAAGCTGCCCTCAGCCGCATATCGCGGGCCTTTCTCCTCAATGGCTCCGGGAGCCAGGTCCGTTCATGTCGGCGTTGTTGCATAAATCGGTGTACCGCGCGCCGATCTGACGTTTACGCGCAACGGTAGTGACGGCACCCCTGTTA
>NZ_JAWRXV010000289.1:0-404 GCF_046534875.1 Paraburkholderia sp. SIMBA_054
GACCGGTTTTTCCGTAGCCTTGCCGACGCCCACGGCGCGCGCGCCATGAGCATCATCCTGTCAGGCACGGGTAGCGACGGGACAGTTGGGATTGGCCGGATCAAGGAGTGCGGTGGTATTACGCTCGCCCAGACTCCCGACGACGCCGAGTATCCGGAGATGCCGGAGAGCGCAATTGCAAGCGGACAGATCGACATCGCGTTACCGGTGGTCGATCTGCCGCAAAAGCTGGTCGAGCTGTGGGCAAACGCCCGGGTCATCAAACTCCCCGCCGCAGACGAGCGACCGGATCGCGTGTTGCCCTCTGTAGAGCCTGATGACACGGCCGAACAGGCATTGCACGACATACTCACCACGCTGCGCACGCAGACCGGGCATGACTTCCGGCACTACAAGCGCGCCAC
>NZ_JAWRXV010000290.1:0-404 GCF_046534875.1 Paraburkholderia sp. SIMBA_054
GCAAAAGCCATCGGCAAGAGCGAAGCGGCCTGCCGGCAACTGGTGAGCCGCGCGAAGGCGCAGTTGCGCGACGATCGTCCGCGCTACGTCGTGTCGCGGGAGACGCATCATCGGTTGCTGCAGACTTTTGCGCACGCTTTGCAGCGCGGCGACTTTGCGGCGATCAATTCAATGCTTGCCGAAGATGCCGTGCTCATGGGCGATGGCGGCGGCCGGGTGCAGAGCTTTCCAAAACCGATGGTGGGCGGCCGGCGCATCGCGCAGCTTTTTTATGCGGCTGCGCTTCGCTACAAAAGCGGACTGCGCGTCGAACTCATCGTCCTCAACAGCCAGGCGGCACTGTTGCGCTTTTTCGACGGCGCACTCGAATCGGCGCAAACGTACGAGACGGATGGCGAGCGCAT
>NZ_JAWRXV010000291.1:0-404 GCF_046534875.1 Paraburkholderia sp. SIMBA_054
GCGCCGAAGGATTGCGGCCGCTTGCGCAAAGTCTTGCGCGTGGCGAGGCGGGCGTGCTCTCGCTGGCGTTCGTATCGACGGCGGATTACGGTTTGCTGCCGCGGCTCTTGCGCGAGTTCGGCGCGCGTCATCCGCGCGTGCGGCTCGAACTGACCGAAGCCACGAGCGACGTGCAGGTGGATGAACTCGTGGCCGGCCGCATCGACGCCGGCCTCGTGATCGCACCGCTGCCGTCGCGTCATGCGATGCAGCTTTCGTGGCTGCCGATCGAGCGCGAGCCGCTCGTCATCGCGATGTCGACGGAGATGGCGGCGCGGGTCGCGCATGGTGGGGCGCATGGGGCGCATGCCGCGGCGGCCACGGACAGCGCCGGCGAGCCGCACGCCGAATGGCTCGACGCGCCG
>NZ_JAWRXV010000292.1:0-403 GCF_046534875.1 Paraburkholderia sp. SIMBA_054
GATGTGATCGGTTTCGAGCGCGACCGTCGCGCGCTTGGCCAACGGCGTGTTGCTCGACGTGATCGCGATCACTTTCGCGCCGGCCTGCATCGCGACATCGAGCACGCGCAGCAACTCGGGCGCGCGGCCCGACTTCGACACCGCGACGATCACGTCGCCCTTGCCGAGCAACGCAGCGGAAGCCGCCTGCATGTACAGATCGCCGTAAGCAATGGTCGGAATGCCGAAGCGGAAGAACTTGTAGTGCGCGTCCTGCGCGACGATGTTCGAATTGCCGAGGCCATAGAACTCGATACGACGCGCGCCGTTCAACAGATCGATTGCGCGTTCCACCTGCTCGAAGTTCAGATGCTCGCGCAATTGCAGAATCGCCGACACGGTGTTGTCGAGCACCTTCGCGCCG
>NZ_JAWRXV010000036.1:0-106991 GCF_046534875.1 Paraburkholderia sp. SIMBA_054
CTTGCGCTGCGCTTCTGGCATCACAACTATCTCGATGCCGACGACCGGCAATGGCTGCGACAGATCAACGATGTGCTCACCAACCGCGAAGACCGGCTGCCCGAAGTTGGCAGATACAACGCCGGGCAGAAGCTGCTGTTCTTTGTGCTGGTGCTATGCCTGCTGCTGTTGCTGCTGAGCGGCATCGTCATCTGGCGTGCGTATTTCGCGTTCTATTTCCCGATTGAAGTGGTGCGCGTCGCGGCTGTGATTCATGCCGTAACCGCGTTCGTGCTGATCTGCAGCATCATCGTGCATATCTACGCGGCGATATGGGTGAAGGGTTCGATCGGCGCGATGGTGCGTGGCACGGTGACGCTCGGCTGGGCGCGCAAGCATCATCCGAAGTGGTTTCGCGAGAGTATCAAGTGAGCATCCGGTGAGCGGATAAGCCCTATACGGTAGATGCAAACGTCACCCGTCACATGTCAAGACGCGCGCTGATAACTGGAGCGCCGCGCCTTAAGTGTGTTCGCGGCTCAGAGCGGAACGCCAACTAAACCAAAGTATGACAGCCAATACAAAAGTGCAATCGACGCCTAGCCGCGTTTGCGCTCTCATGTGATTCATGCGTGTATTTTCGTCCCGAGAATTTTCAATCATAAATGGATGAAAAGAATCCGGTATTTCGGCTGCATAAAAATATAAATATGTTATTTGACAATCTGCTTTCACAAAAATAAATACCCGCTTCTTGAGCAGCCAGAAAGGTACTTTCCGAGGATTTGAACACCACACGCTATTGACGATTCGTCACTAGACGAGGTCGATTTCTTTCAAGCAAGAGGTGTCAAATGAAACGAATCGCTGTTCTCGCAATCTCGGTGGCTGCAACGACTGCTGCGCACGCACAGAACTCCGTGACGCTCTATGGTCTCATCGACGCAGGGCTCATGTACACAAACAACGTGGTGAAGGGCACATCGCATGGTTCACTGTTCCAGACGACCAGCGGCGAAATAAATGGAAGCCGATTTGGCATTCGCGGATCTGAAGACCTTGGTGGCGGTCTGCATGCAATCTTCGTTCTGGAAAATGGTTTCAACGTGCAGAACGGTAAGCTCGCGCAAAACAGTCGGCTTTTTGGCAGGCAGGCTTTCGTGGGTATCAGGAGCGACATGTTCGGCACGTTGACATTGGGGCGTCAATACGACTTCCTGACGGATTTCGTCGCGCCGTTGTCGGGCGTATCGGGAACCTTAGGCGACACAGGGTTTGCTCACCCGTTCGACAACGACAATTTCGATCACTCGTTCCGAATAAACAATGCAATCAAATACACCAGCACCGACTATCACGGTTTCAAGTTTGGCGGCCTGTACGCTTTCTCGAACAACCAGAACTTTGCAAACAATCGTGCTTACAGCGTGGGCGCAATCTACAGCAGCGGACCGTTGAATATTGCGGCGGCCTACCTGCAGTTAAATGGATCGAACTCGACTACCGCGACCACGGGCGCTATCGACACAGCCGAATCCGCTGCAAACGGGACCGGCGGGTTCCAGCTTGGAGCCGAAGTACAACGCACCGCGGCGGCCGCCATCAACTATAGCTATGGTCCCGCCGTTGTCGGGTTCGCCTATTCTCATAGCCAGTTCCAGGGCACTCAGTCGTTTGGGTCCAATAATGGCACGCTCCGCTTCGACAACTACGATCTAAACGTGAAATATGCAATCACGCACGCACTCGCTCTCGGCGCGTCGTACACATACACAGACGGACACGTATCACAAACCACGACCTTCGGCGCAGATCCGAAATGGAATCAGGTTAATTTACAGGCGGTCTATTCGTTTTCGAAGCGCACGGACGTGTACGCCGAAGCGATGTACCAGCACACAACTGGCCACGGCTATGTGGCATTTATCAACAACTCGGGTGGGGCGTCGTCGACGGCCAATCAGGTTGTCGGCACCGTGGGTATGCGCGCACGGTTCTGATTGGGTCTCGGCGAATCAAAAAAGACGCACAGACCTTTGAGGTCTGTGCGAAGCCGTCGAGAGGGAACTCGACGGCGGAGGTGTTGTAGAACGACTCGGGCCTGCTATCGGATACGGCAACGACCGTAGGCCCGTTTCCGTATCAGGTCGCGTGCATGTTACGGACGGTTGTACATCGCGTCCCAGTCCGCCTTCGAGACGGCCGCGTGACCCGCGCCAAACGATCCGCTCGTGACGCCACCGATGCCTGACGCATTGTTCTGCGCAGCGACCTTTGCCTCGGCTGCCTGAATCTCTTCCGGATAGGTGGTGTTGTCACCATCGCCAGGATGATACCCAGCCTTTTCGAGCTGAACGAGTTGGGCGCGTACCTGCGCGCGGGTGATCGGCTGGTTCGACTGGGCGAATGCGGCTAAGGGGGCAGCGAGGGCAGCGGCAATAACAACGGCTTGGATGAGCGACTTCATGATAGTTACCTCCAGTATTTGGTTCGGTCTTCAAACGATCCCGTTTGCGAACCGGTGAATGCAGTGTAGGTATCCACCGGCGCCAGATTAAGGTGGATAACTGGAAAGCATTGTTGTTGGGTCTGTCCACGCGCGTCTGTCGAACGTGCCAACGATGCTCACAATTCGCATAGAAAGGCGCCTCTCGCCCAGTGGGCGAAGGCCCGCAACGCTGTGGACGCACCAGGCAATACCGTGCTGATTGGCGATTTATTCCCGACGGGCAAAACTGTTGTGCATGCCTCATGCAGCGTGCGCAACGAGTCAAGCATGACCGTTCGTACCGTCGAAGCTGCCACTATTTCATCTGCGCGCTTGAATTTCTGAGACGAGCGGTCTAATATCCGCTACATGAACACGCCGACCATTCCGCGCCGCAGAGGGCGCCCCCCGAAGGAGCTTGCAGGCTATAGCGAGACCCGCGAGTCGCTGTTGCGGGCCGGCGTTGCCGTGTTGACGGAAAAAGGCTTTTCGTCCACCGGTATCGAAGAGATATTGCGTAATGCCGATGTGCCGAAGGGCTCGTTCTATCATTTCTTTGCCAACAAGGAAGCGTTCGGTCTGGAGTTGATCGACCGATATGCCGCGTACTTCGCGAAGAAACTGGACCGCATTCTGACGAATGAACGAAGGTCGCCTCTCGAGCGGCTACACGACTTCGTCATGGACGCTGAGGCGGGGATGCGACGTTATCGCTTCAAACGGGGGTGTCTGGTCGGCAATCTTGGACAAGAGATGGGCGTGCTGCCCGAAGGCTATCGCGAGCGTCTGCGTGAAGTGTTCATAGATTGGGAAGCACGAACGGCGCGATGCCTACTCGAAGCGCGAGCGGCCGGCGAGATCCCGCGCAAAACCGATTGTGCGAGCGTAGCCGCATTTTTCTGGATTGGTTGGGAAGGGGCGGTGCTCAGGGCGAAACTGGACGGTGACCCTGCGGCACTACGGACGTTCGCGAACGGTTTTTTCGCCGCACTGAAGTAACTCAAATTTTTTTGCCTTTTTATAGACAATCGGTCTAATTACATCGTCAGCGTCGATGGTGGTTCATCATAGTTCGTATAGCTAAACGTTTTCAATGGTGGTTGCGAGATGCCAAGCAAGACATTTGATTATGTTGTTATCGGGGCTGGATCTGCCGGGAGTCTGCTGGCAAATCGACTGAGCGCCGACAAGACCAGAAATGTTCTCCTGGTCGAAGCAGGCGGTGCCGACGATTACATGTGGATTCACATTCCCGTCGGTTACCTGTACTGCATCGGCAATCCACGTACGGACTGGCAATTCCGCACTGAGCCGGACAAGGGGCTCAATGGCCGGCAGATTCTCTATCCGCGTGGCAAAACGCTGGGTGGGTGTTCCAGTATCAACGGCATGATCTACATGCGTGGCCAGGCGCGCGATTACGACCACTGGGCCGAATTGACGGGGAATCCCGAATGGACCTGGGATAACTCGCTGAAGGACTTCATGGCGCATGAAGACTTTTATAAGCTCGACCCCGAGCAGCGCGGTCTGCTCAACGGCAACACGGCCGCCATTGCAAAAGTGCATGCGAGCGGTGGCGAGTGGCGCGTCGAAAAGCAGCGTCTTAAGTGGGATATCCTGGATGCGTTCAGCAAAGCGGCGGCGCAGGCGGGCATTCCGTTCATCGACGACTTCAATACCGGCGACAATTTCGGCGTCGGCTACTTCGACGTCACACAAAAAAACGGCTGGCGATGGAACACGTCGAAGGCATTTCTGCGTCCGATCAAACACCGGTCAAATCTCACGACGTGGACGAACGCCCGCGTGAAGAAACTCACGATCGTGCGCGACGAAAGCGGTGGCCTGCGCTGCACGGGCGCGGAGATTGTTCGCGATGGCGAGCTTGTTTCGGTGAATGCAGCGCGCGAAGTGGTACTGAGCGCGGGCGCGATCGGATCGCCCCATATTCTGCAGCACTCGGGTATTGGACTCGCGTCTCACCTGAAGAAGCACGGCATTGACATCATTCAAAACACACCGGGCGTTGGCACGAATTTGCAGGACCATCTGCAGATTCGCGCGGTGTACAAGGTTGAAAACTGCGAGACGCTGAATGTGCTTGCGTCGAGCATGCTCGGCAAGGCGAAGATCGGCCTTGAATACGCATTGCACCGGACGGGCCCGATGAGCATGGCGCCGTCGCAGTTGGGAGCCTTTGCACGTAGCGATCCGTCAAGGAAGCACGCGAATCTCGAGTATCACGTGCAACCGTTGAGCCTCGACGCGTTCGGTCAACCGCTGCACACGTTCCCGGCGTTCACGGCCAGCGTTGCCAACCTGAACCCGACAAGCAGGGGCACTGTTCATATCAGGAGCGGAAATTTCGAAGATGCACCCGCTATAGCCCCGAACTATCTCAGTACCGATGAAGACCGAAAAGTCGCTGTAGATAGTCTTCGCCTGACGCGACGCATCGCAAGCCAGTCTGCCCTTGCCGCATACAAGCCGCAAGAGTACAAGCCGGGTCCGCAATATCAGTCGGACGAGGAACTCGAAAACCTGGCGCGAGAGATCGCCACCACGATTTTTCACCCTGTCGGTACCGTGACGATGGGCAATCTCGCAGATCCGAACGTCGTCGTCGACAGCCATCTTCGCGTGCGCGGCGTAGCCAGATTGCGGGTGGTGGACGCGAGCGTGATGCCGACGATCACCAGCGGCAACACGAGTTGCCCCACGATGATGATCGCCGAAAAGGCTTCGGCCTGGATTCAGAAAGGCATTTGATTCAACGCAACCAGGAGGTGCTTGTGCCTGAGAACAAGACTGGGGTAAAGAAGCGTTTGCCCCTTGAAGGAATCACCGTTATCGATTTCTCGCGCGTACTGTCCGGTCCGTATTGCGCAATGATGCTTGCCGATCTGGGGGCGCGCGTCATCAAGATCGAACGTGTGGGAACGGGAGACGACACGCGTGCGTTCGGTCCGTTCGTTGACGGCGAGTCGGCGTACTTCATGTGCTTCAACCGAGGAAAGGAGAGCATTGCGCTCGATTTCAAATCTCCGCGCGACCGCGAACTGCTCGAGCGGTTGCTGGACCAGGCCGACGTCGTGGTCGAAAACTTCCGGCCCGGCGTGATGGACCGGCTTGGCTACGGCGCAGAGCAGCTGGCAAGAACGCACCCGCATATCGTCTATGCGTCGATCTCGGGCTTCGGCCATACCGGGCCGTACAAGGATTTGCCGGGCTATGACACGGTGGTGCAGGCGATGGGCGGTGTCATGAGCCTGACAGGTTGGCCCGACTCGCAGCCCGCACGTGTGGGCACGGCGCTGGGCGATCTCGGCGCCGCGCTGTTTGCCGCGGTCGGCATTCTCGCGGGTCTTTACAAGCGCTCGCGGGATGCGCAGGGCACACACGTGGATATCTCGATGCTCGATTGCCAGGCCGCGTTGATGGAAACGGCGTTTGCCCGGTTCGACGTGGAAGGCAAGGTGCCATCCCGGTTCGGCGACGCGCATCCGTCGCTGGCGCCATTCGAAAGTTTCGCAGCGAAGGATGATCGATTCATCATTGCTGCCGGCAACGATCAGCTCTTTCTGTTGATGGCGGATGCCTTCGGCGTGCCGGAAGTGGCACTCGACTCGCGATTCCTCACCAACGATCTTCGCGTCCAGAACCGGCCCGCGATGATCGAGGCGATCGAGCGTGTCACTCGCACCGCACCCGTCAACGTCTGGCTCGACAAGCTGAACGAGGCTGGCGTGCCGTGCGGGCCGATCAACACGATCGACAAGGTCATCGAGCACCCGCAGCTGCTCTCACGCAACATGTTCATTCATGTCCAGGGCGAGTCGGAGCGGAAGGTAAAGACGGCGGGCAACCCGATCAAGATGAGTACTTCGCCCGATGAGGATGTGACGGTGGTCAGGAGAGCGCCGGCGGTGGACCAGCACCGAGAGGCGATTCTGGCCGAATTGATGGCTTCGTCGGGCGCCTACGCGTCGCAGGCTGATTCGCAATCAGATGACAGTGAACCGAGGCGCTCCGCAAATCTCGCAGCATGACACCGCAAACTTGAACTGACAGGTGAAACTATGTCGACCGAAGTTCCCGCAGTACGTGGCGCATCCGCCAGGCAAAGCAAAATGCAAGTGATCGAAACGAGTACCGACCCCGCCGTTGTTGGCGTGAATGGAGATACCGGTAAAGGCACATCGGAAAGCGATACATACGAAACGATCAAGATCGATCGAAGAGAGCGCGTGGGACTGATTACGCTGTATCGTCCCAAGCAATTGAATGCGCTTAACGTGGAGATGTCGCGCGAGGTGCTGGCAGCGCTGAGCGCATTTGACAAGGACGATGGAATTGGCGCGATCGTCATCACGGGCAATGCGCGTGCATTTGCGGCAGGTGCCGACATCGAGGAAATGGCCGGGAAGACCTTTGCCGAATGGCACGCGAACGACCTTTTCGCCGAGTGGGACCGCATTCGAACGATCTCGAAGCCAATCATCGCGGCGGTAGGCGGCTATGCGCTGGGCGGCGGATGCGAGCTGGCGATGGCATGTGACTTTATCATCGCGGCCGATGATGCCCAATTCGGGCAACCGGAGATCAAGCTCGGTATTTTGCCCGGCATTGGCGGTTCCCAGCGTCTGGCGCGCGCCGTTGGCAAGTCGCTGGCAATGGACCTGATTCTCACTGGCAGAAACTTGCGTGCCGACGAGGCATACGCAGCCGGCCTCGTGGCGCGCGTGGTTCCGTCAACCGAGTTACTGCAAACCGCGCTGGAGGCGGCGCATACCATCGCTGGCTACAACCTGCCTGCGGTGCGGCTTGCGAAAGAGGCGGTCAATCGGGCGTTCGAGACTCCTCTAAATGAAGGTGTGCTGCACGAGCGTCGGCTCTTCCACGCTGCGTTTGCTACCGAAGGGCAAAAGGAAGGCATGTTTGCATTTCTCGCCAAGCGCGCTCCCGTCTTCCGCCATCGATAGCGTCCGATTGCGGGAACGAACGAGGATGCCATCCTCGTTCGAACTCGTCATCCATTCGCGACGCTGACAAGCCGATGGGTGAACTCGCCTGTCCAGCGCTTGACTGTACCCGTATCGATGTCGAACAGATCGAGCACGCGTCCGAGCGTGTGATCGATCATCGATTCGAGACTGTCGGGCCGCGCGTAGAAGGCAGGCACGGGCGGATAGATAATCGCGCCCGCTTCCGTGACGGCCGTCATGTTGCGCAGATGCCCGAGATGCAGTGGCGTCTCGCGCGCCATCAGAACAACCCGCTTACGCTCCTTGAGCATCACATCCGCGGCGCGCGACAACAGCGAACCCGTGTTGCCCGTCGCGATCTCCGCGAGCGTCTTCATCGAACAGGGCGCGACGACCATGCCGTCCACGCGAAACGAACCGCTCGAAATGGCGGCACCGATATCGGCGTTCGGATAGTGTTCGTGAGCCAGCGCTTGCACGTCGGCTGTGCGCAGATCCGTTTCATACGCTAGCGTCATCTGGGCCGAGCGGCTCATGACGAGATGCGATTCCACATTCAGTTCGCGCAGCATCTCGAGCAGCCGGACGCCGTAGATCACGCCTGAGGCGCCGCTGATTCCCACCACGATACGTTTGCGTCGTTCCATATCCATCGTCTCTCGTTGAACCCGTGCCGCGCATGCGTGTGCCGCTTCGCGATGCATCGTATGCCGTGCGCCCCATCAGCAAGAAAACATGTGCGCGACAGGCGGCATACGCCTCCATGAAGATTGAATGACGCGCCAACGCGCTTCAAACGAAATCTGTTCATGCGTGGCATGAAGCCTTTTCATCGTCTGAGCACGCATTCGGCCTACGACGGTGCGCTCTGCCACGGATGAAATCCGTTCATGGCGCACATGAGAAATCACCGTTTGCGAGGGGACAGGTTCTGGCTCAGTCTGCGCTCACAGTCCCGCATGTCATGCCGCGCGACTCGTCAAGCAGCGTCTGCCGAACAGCGGTACTTGTCTGCCGCCGTGCTGCCCGGGCACCTCATGTGACGGCGACCGTTGCTCGACTCACACCATGCAATCCGACAGGCGAATCCGTGAGGCTGGCCGGTTTGCGATGCATTCCCCTTGATCATTAACCGGACAACCATGAAAAATTTCCCTTCCTTCCAGACACACTTGCAGGCCTTGGAAGAAAAAGGTCTCGTCATCCACGTCCATCGCGAGATCAACAAGGACACCGAGTTGCATCCGCTCGTACGTTGGCAGTTGCGCGGCGGCATTCCCGAATCGGACCGCAAGGCCTTCGTATTCCATAACGTCGTCGACAGCAAGGGACGCCGGTTCGAACTGCCTGTCGTCGTCGGCGCGCTGTCGATCAACCGGGAGGTGTATTCGATCGGTATGGGCGTACCCGTCGACGAGATTGGCAAGAAGTGGCAATACGCGAAGGGACACCCGATCGATCCCGTCACCGTGGATGAAGCGCCGTGCCAGGAAGTGTGTTTCATCGGCGACGATCTCGACGTCGACGGACAGGGTCTCGAACATCTGCCGATTCCGATTTCGACGCCGGGCTTCGACAACGCGCCATACACGACCTGCTCGCAATACATCTCCGTCGATCCGGAGAACGGCATCCAGAACATGGGCACGTATCGCGGGCAGATCAAGGGCAAGCGCCGGGTCGGCTGCAATCCGTCGATTGAAATGGGGCAGGGCATCTATCAGCACTGGCTCAAATACAAGGCCATGGGCAAACCAATGCCTGCCGCGCTGGTGATCGGCGGACATCCGGCCGTGTCGTTCTGTTCCGTGCAGAAGCTGCCGATCGACGTGGACGAACTCGGCGTTGCGGGCGCGATTCTTGGCGAGCCGCTGCGCGTCGTGAAGTGCAAGACCAATGATCTACTCGTGCCCGCCGACGCAGAAATCGTGATCGAAGGCTTCGTGCCGACGGATACGCTCGAACCGGAAGGACCTTTCGGCGAGTCGCACGGTCACGTGAACCTGCAGGAATTCAATCCGTACATGAACGTCACGGCGATTACGCGCCGCAAGAATGCGCACCTCGTGTCGATCATCAGCCAGGTGACGCCGAGTGAAAGCTCGCTGGTGAAGAAAGTTGCGTTCGAACCGCTGTTCCTCGATCACCTGCGCAACTCGCTGCGTATTTCCAGCGTGGAAAAGGTCGTGATGCACGAGCCGCTCACGAATCTGCGCAAGCTCGTAATTGTCGTTTTCAGCGAGAAGGCCACTGAAACGGAGATCTGGCGCGCGCTGATGGGCGCTGCCTCGCTACAGCCCGCCGTGGGCAAGCTGGTCGTGGCCGTCAGCAACGACATCAACCCGGAGAACAGCGATGCGATCTTCTGGTCGATGAGTTACCGGATGAATGCAATCAAGGACGTGCAGATCCTGCATGGGCGTGACACGGGGCATGGTCCGCGCACGTCGGGCGCGCAGCGCGGCGACGACGCCGTGGACGGCGTGATCCTGATGAATGCGACGCGCAAGGAAAAGCTGCCGCCGTTGTCGCTGCCGACGAAGCCGTACATGGAAAACGCAAAGGCGATCTGGGAAGAGCTGGGCTTGCCGGCGTTGCGTCCCGAATGGCCGTGGTACGGCGTCTCGATGGGCGACTGGGACGAGCGCAACGAATCAATGGCGCAGCGCGCGGTGAAGAGCGAGTACTTCAAGACGGGTGAAGAACAGACGCGTCAACGTGTGGGTCCCGAATGGATCAACAAGGACTCGGACTGGTACTTCGAGGAAAAGAAGGACATGTAAGCGGCCGCCGAAAGCGGTCCTGCCAGAGCAGCATCAGCGGAGCGTCTCGCGTGGGTGTCGATGATTGGCCGACAGGAGCGGACAGAACATCGAACGGCAGTGCACGCGAGACGCTGACGCACATCCACGGTGGACGGCGCGGGAAGCGTCACATCCCGCACGTCCCGCCACATGAATACAACGACATTGATGGAGGAGATATGGACGAAAAAGGAGGAGTAGTTTCCGCGGCGCGCATAAGCAGCCTGAGGCGTTCGCTGACAGCGTTGACTTTGCTTGGTCTTTCGGGCGGCGCGGTTCATGCGCAGAGCAGTGTCACGTTGTATGGGTCTCTGGATGGCGGGTTACGGAATCTCGTGAACGGAACGAAGTCGGGTGGCGCTGCGCTGTCGATGGCTTCCAACGGCGTTTACAACTCGAACCGCTGGGGCTTCGAAGGCAAGGAGGACATCGGCGGTGGCTATTATGTGCGCTTCAATCTGGAAGCGGGCTACGTGCTGTCGACGGGTGCGAACAACAATACGAGCAATCAGCTCTTTCAGCGCACGTCGACAGTGGGGTTTGGCGGGCCATTCGGCCAGATCGACATGGGCCGTCAGTTCACGTTGCAGCATTATCTGATCAAGGACTTTGAGCCGTTCGACTTTCATTACCTGAGCATTACTGAATCGACGGCGGTCTCGGGTGGTAACACGGGCCGCGACGATAACGATATTAACTACCGTGGTGTTTTCGGGCCTTGGGTGATACGTGGAGAATATGCGCTGGGTGGCGTGCCGGGTAGTGCCGCGCATGGCTCGACGTTGGCGGGTGGCGTGAATTACCGCACGCAATTGTTCAAGCTGGGCGCTGGCTATACGCACAAGTCCAATCCGTTGTCGGCTACGTCGAGTCAGTACTTCAGCAACGATCAGTACACCGCGGGCGGGACGGTAACGGTCGGGCCCGTCGATGTGATGGCCGGGTATTCGCTGAATTTGCAGGACGTGCCGGCTAGCGTGCATAGCATGACGCGGAATCAGTATTTATGGGGTGGGGTGCGGTTTCAGATGACGCCTTTCTTTAATGTGACTGCGGCTTATTATGACAACAAGAACAAGACGAATGGAGTGGACGGCAGAAAGGATGTCGCTATTCTTGGAGTGAGTTATTTGCTCTCGAAGCGCACCGAGCTTTATGCGGATATCGACTATACGCATTTCACGGGCGTGTATGTGACGAATGCGACGTTGAATCCTTCTCAGCATGAGAAGCAGACTGGTGTTTCGTTTGGTATTAATCACTGGTTCTAGGGGTTGCGCTGGCGCGCTGGGGTGTTGGTTTTTGGGTTTTTGGGGCGGCGCGCTGGCAGTGGGGTTTGTGCCTTGGCGGCGCGGGCTTTGCCGTTCGGTGTGTTTGCCCTTACGCTGGCATCCGCGTTATGCCTTCGTGCTTCAAGCGTCGCCCCTGTGCGGGGCGGCACCTACTTTTCTTTGCCGCCGCAAAGAAAAGTAGGCAAAAGAAAGCGGCTCACACCGCCAGTTCTAGTGTTTGCCTGAGGGCCCCCAAAGGTTCTTACGCTTCACACGGCAATCACGTGACCCATGTACGTTGCCAACGCTCCGAGAGGCGCCTCACCCGCTTCAAGCACCCGCGTTGCAGCGTGCCGTGCCGGATATTCCACTGCCGCCCAGGTGGCAAACTGTGTGTAGGCCGTAGAGCCACACACGCCTCACTTCGGACCCGATAGCGCACGCGTTCCACCTTGTAAGAGCGCTAACGTGTACGCCGCGACAACCTACACAAAGTTTGCCACCTGGGCGGCACAAACCATTCGTTGCCGTTAGCCCGTGCACGGGTATTCGAAGCGGGTGAGGCGCTCATTCAGCGCGTAGGCAACGCACGCAGATAAGGATGTTGCCGTGTGAAGCGTAGGACCCTTTGGGGGCCCTCAAGCACGAAGAAATGTTGGCGGTGTTAGCCGCTTTCTTTTGCCTACTTTTCTTTGCGGCGGCAAAGAAAAGTAGGTGCCGCCCCGCACAGGGGCGACGCGTGAAGGGGTAAGTCATCACGCGGATGCCGGCGCAAGGCCAGAACACCGAGCGGCGACGCATGAAGCACAAAGGCAAAACGCGGAAGCTAGCGAAAAGAGCAAACCGCCCGATCAGCGATACCCGCGCCGCAAAGGCAAAAACGCCCATAGCGTCGCAGACAAAAAACCAAACCCAAACCTCAATGCTCGTCCAACGACCCCTGCGCATTGAAATGCGCCCGAATAGTCTTGGTGTAATGCAAAAACGCCGGCGTAGCCATAACCTCTAACGGCCTCGGCCGAGGCAACTCAATATCATAAATCGCAGCAATAGCACCAGGCCGCTCCGACATCACCAAAACGCGATCAGAAAGAAAAACCGCTTCCGGAATGCTATGCGTAATCAAAAGAACGGTCTTCTTCGACTCCATCCAGATCCGCTGCAACTCCATATTCATACTTTCCCGCGTCATCGCATCGAGCGCGCCGAACGGCTCATCCATCAACAGCACAGCTGGCTCGTGCAGCAGCGCGCGACAGATAGAAACCCGCTGCTGCATGCCACCCGACAACTGCCACGGGTATTTCTCCTCGAATCCGCCAAGCCCAGCCATGGCAATCAGCTTCATCGCCTTCTCGCGTGCCTCGCGCTTGGGCATACGCCGCATTTCAGCCTGCAGCAAAATATTGTCCAGCACATTCCGCCATGCCAGCAGCACAGCACTCTGAAACACAATCCCGACATTCTTCTGCGGCCCGCGAATCGGCTGCCCCGACAGCGTCATCGTCCCAGACGAAATCTCTTCAAGCCCCGCGACCATTTTCAGCAAGGTACTCTTTCCGCATCCGGACGGCCCCACAATCGACACAAACTCCTGCTCGCGGATATCGAAGTCGAGCGGCCTGAGCGCCTGCATCATCCCCTGCGCGCTGCGGTAGCTCTTGGTGACGCCGCGTAACTCGATCAGAGGTTTCGCAGGCATCGGTGCGGGCGATCGGTAATGCTTTTCATCAAGCTTCAGTACAGTGGTCATAGCGGGGCCGGTTTCAGATGAACTATAAGGAAGGGCGCGATGGTTCAGGCGCGGCTCAGGGAACGAATGCACCCGTGTAATACTTCGCGGGCACGTTCGCCGACGGATCGAGCTTGCTGTATTGCACGATCGAGGCCACCGAATCGTTGATGTTCTTCGTGCTGACATGGAAGATCGGCGCCTGCTCAGTTTCAGGCGTGCGGTAGAACGGAATCGTCGCCTTGAGTGTGCGAATCATCGTGTCGCGCGAGCCGGCTGCGGGCAGCGTCTTGAGCAATGCATCGACGGCGGCAGCAGGGTCCTTCTCGCTGTCGTTCACCGCCTTCGCCGTGGCGCGCATGAAGCGCTTGAGCAGGTCGGCATTGTCCTTGATCATGTCGTCGCGCGCGATGATGCTCAGCGTCGCGACATTCACGTTGTAGTCGGCAAAAAGTATTGCGCGCGCTGGTTTCTTCGTGGCCTGCTCGACGGAGATGAGGGGAATCGTCGCGAAGCCGACGAGCAGATCGGCCTGGCCCGTAATCACGGCATTGATGGTGGTCTGCGGGTTGCCCGTGATGGTCTTGAAGTCGGAATCCTTCAGGCCGACCTTGTTCATGAACATCGTCCAGAGCTGCGACGATGCATCGCCCGGCGCGACGGCCACGGTTTTGCCCTTGATATCCTGCGGTGTCTTGATGTTCTTTTCCGCAAGGCCGACCACGGATGTCGGGTTCTCCTGCATCAGCACGCCAATCGCCTTGACGGGCGCACCCATCGCAGCCACTTTCACCATCGTGCTGAAGTCGGCGTAGCCGATGTCGACGTTATGCGTCGCGACGGCCTGCACGGTCGGCCCCGAGCCGTGTCCTTCCATCAGCTTCAGATCGATGCCTTCGGCGTCGTAGTAGCCCTTCGCCTTGCCGAGGTAGAACGGTGCCACGGCGCCGTTGACCGTGTAGTTGAGCATCATCGTCAGCGAGTCTTTGGCATAGGCCGCCGTGCTGCCACAACAGATCGCCGCAATGCTCAGCGCGGCTGCCATGCGCGATAACCTTCTGGACTTCATGTCGTCTCCTGCCTGGTTTTAATTGGGTATTCGAAGCGCGCGGAGCGCAACACGCAGCACGCAGCGCGCGTGTGTCACGCGCGGCCAAGTGAGCGCGTGCGGTGTGACGCATGCCAGGGAATGGCGATGCGCTCGAGCATGTCAATCGCGACGAACAGCAGTGCACCGATCACCGACAGCACCACGAGCGCGGAGAAGATCAGCGGCTGATCGAAGTTGCCGTTCGCGCGCTGCAGCACGAAGCCTAAGCCCGAGTTCGCGCCGACGAACTCGCCGACCACGGCGCCCACTACGGCGAGCGTGATCGACACCTTCATGCTGGAGAAGATCGACGGCAGTGCATGCGGCAGGCTGATCTTGAAGAACGTTTTCACGGGCGAGCTGCCCATCGACTTCGCGAGATCAATCAGGTCTTTCTCGACAGACTTGAAACCCATCACCGTCGATACGACCACGGGAAAGAAGCCGAGCAGAAACGCGACCAATATGCGCGGAAAGAGACCGAAGCCGAACCAGACGACGAAAAGCGGCGCAATCGCCACTTTCGGAATGCTCTGCGAGAACACGACGAGCGGATACAGATAGCTTTCTATCACGGGCGACGCGGCAACCAGCATCGCGATCGGCACGCCGATCAATACCGACAGCGCAAACCCGCCCAGCGTTGCGTAGAGCGTCGGCAGCGACTCCTGCAGCAGCATCGACCATTGCATGGCGATCTGACGCATGATCGCTTCGGGCGTCGGTACGAGGTACGGCGGGATCTTGAAGATGCGGATCACGAGATCCCACACGACGAGTATCGCCACGATCAGCAGCAGCGGACGGACCCACTGCGAGTTCAGCACTTTCCTGGTGAAGTTCACGGCATTCGACCTTACTGGTTGAGAGGCGGATAAAGAACCACGAGACCGCGGATTCGCGCAGCGCGTGGCCATGGAACGCCACGCTCTGGCAGCAAGATTGACGGCGAGCCAGGCGACGGGCAAACGCTAATTGTTCATGCCGCACATGAGAGAAATTCATCCCCACGCCGCACGCGACGCACACAGGCGGATCGCTGCGCGTGACTTAGAACGCCCGTTCGCAGCCAATGAATACTTTTCATGCGTTGCATGAAAGATCGTCGTTTGCCGCGTCATCCGCCAGCCAGCAATATCCATCTGCGAGTTCGGAGAGCCGGACACCGGCCCATTCCCGACAGCATTTCGAAGCACCTCATCCGATAGCACCTGACAGCCTGCGGAGCACGCAATGAATCAACCGATCAGTCCCGATGTCGTCTCGTCCCACGTCACCGTGCGGGACGGCACGCGCATCGGCTACAACCTCTATGGCGGAAAAGAAAACACGGTGCGCGTGGTCCTCGTGCATTCACTCGCGATGGACCGTCACTTCTGGACGCCCGTCGTCGAGCGGCTGATGCCGCGCGCGGCCGTGCTCGCCATCGATGCACGCGGCCACGGCGCGTCGGGCAAGCCGGCCGGGCCATACACCGTGTCGCTGTTGGCGCAGGACGTGTATGACGTGGTGCGCGCCACGGACTTTCGCAACGTGCTGATCGCGGGCGCGTCGATGGGCGGCTGCGTCGCGTTGGAGTTCGCCGCGACCTATCCCGATACGATTGCCGCGGGCCTGATCGACACGACCGCGTGGTACGGCGAGACCGCGCCGCAGGACTGGGACGCGCGCGCCCAGAAGGCGGAAGCGGGCGGCCTCGCGCCGCTGGTCGAGTTCCAGACGACGCGCTGGTTCAGCGACGCCTTCCGCGCCGAACATCCCGACGTCGTGCAGCGCTGCGTCGATACGTTCTTGCGCAACGACGTCGCGCCGTTCGCGGCGACGGGCCGCATGCTGGGCTCGTTCGACGGACGTGCACTGATGCGCGACGTGCGCGTGCCGACCTGCGTGATCGTCGGCGAAGAAGACTACGCGGCGACGCCCGCAATGGCGCGCGCGCTGCATGAAGGTATCGCCGGTTCGACGTTCACCGAAATCCCGCAAGCGCGACACCTCACGCCGCTCGAGACGCCGGATATCGTGGCGCGTGAACTGCACGCGCTGCTCGATCGCGCGGGCTGCGCGCGCTAGCCCCATACAGAAACAAGGAGTGCATTAGATGATTCCGTTTGAGCTCGCCAGGCCACGCTCGCTGAAAGAAGCGATCGCGCTGCTCGATCCGGAAGACCCGGATATCCGCCCGGTCGGCGGCGGCACGGCGGTGATGTTGATGATGAAAGCGGGCGTGCTGCGGCCGACGCGCCTCGTCAGCCTGCGCGATATCGAACCGCAATACGCGCAGGTTCGCGTCGGGGCAAACGGCGAGCTGCGCATCGGCGGGCTCACGCGTCTCGCGACGCTCGAACATTCGCCGCTCGTGAAGGAAGGCTGGCCGCTGCTGTCGCGCACGTTGCGCACGCTGTCGAACGTGCGGGTGCGCAATGTCGCGACGATCGGCGGCAATCTCGGTCACGCCGATCCGCACATGGACATGCCACCCGTGCTGACGTCGCTCGGCGCGCGCGTGACGATCACCGGTCCGAACGGCGAGCGCACGGTGCCCGTCGAAGAACTGTGCACGGGCTACTACGAAACAGTACTGGCCCGCGACGAACTGATCTCCGAAGTCATCGTGCCGCCGCAAGCAGGACGTCCAGCCGCCTATATGAAGGTCACGACGCGCGCGGCGCACGACTGGCCCGCGCTTGGCGTCGCTGTCGTGCTGGACATGAAGGGGCGGCAGATCGATCGCGCGAGCGTGATCGTCGGCGCGGCGACGGACCGTCCGACGCGGCTCACGCAAGCCGAGACGCTGCTGCGCGGCGCCTCGCCCGACGATTCCGCGATCCTGCGCGACGCGGGCGAAGCGGGCGCGGCGCAGCTCGATATCGTCGGCGACCCTCACGGCTCGGCGAGCTACAAGAAGCAATTGCTGAAGGTCTATCTGGGCCGCGCGGTACGCACGGCGCTCGCCGCCGCAGAAGGACGCGCTGCCCCATTCGAGGGTCATGCCTGATGAAGATTGAAACGACGCTGGAAGAACAGCCAGCACAAAAACAGGTGGGCCGCGCGTTGAACCGGCTCGAAGCGCGCTCGAAGGTGACGGGCCGCGCGGAGTACATCCACAATCTCGTGCTGCCGCGCATGCTGTACGGCAAGATCTTTCGCAGCACGGTTGCGCACGGCAGGATCGTCAGCATCGACACGAGCGCCGCGCGCGAGCTGGAAGGCGTGTTCGCGGTCTATACGGGCGAGGACGTCAAGAAGGTGATCCCCGAGCCGTATTTCGGCCCGGCATTTCACGACCAGCCGATTCTCGCGCTGGAGAAGGTGCGCTATATCGGCGAGGCCGTGGCCGTCGTGCTCGCGGCGGATCCGCATATCGCCGAAGAAGCGACGCATCTGATCATGGCCGAGTACGACGAACTGCCTGCCGTGTTCAACGAGGTCGAGGCCGCGCAATCGGACGTGCTGGTGCACGATTTTCTGCGCCCGGCGGGCACGTTCCCCGATCTCAAGCATCTGGCGGGACGCAAGGGCACCAATGTCGCGCTCGACTTCCAGTTGCGGCGCGGCGACGTCGACACTGCCTTCACACAAGCTGCGCATGTGTTCGAGGACACGTTCACGACGCAGCAGGTCATGCACACGCCGCTCGAGCCGATGGTGTCGCTCGCGGAACCGGACCTTGGCTCGGGTATGTTGACGGTGCACACGGCGTCGCAAAGCCCGTCGTTTGTGCGCATCGAGATTGCACGCCTGCTCGGCTGGGACGAGAACCGCGTGCGTGTGAAGTCGGGCCTGCTGGGCGGCGGCTTCGGTGCGAAGCTGTACATTAAGCTCGAAGCACTCGTGGTTGCGCTTGCATTGCTGTCGCGGCGCGCGGTGAAGATATCGCTGACGATGGAAGAGCAGTTCTTCACGATCACCAAGCACGCCACCACCTTCCGCATGAAAACGGCCGTGAACGAAGCGGGCCACATTACCGCGCGCAAGTGCGAAGTGTGGTGGAACGGCGGCGCGTATGCCGATATCGGGCCGCGCGTCACGCAGAAATCGGGCTTCACCGCGTCAGGTCCGTACGATATCGAGAACGTGTGGATCGATTCGTATCAGGTGTACACGAACCTTCCGCCCGCAGGCGCGTTTCGCGGTTTCGGCATTCCGCAGATGGTGTGGGCGTACGAGAGCCACGCCGACATGATTGCGCGCGCGCTGCGCATCGATCCGCTCGAATTCCGCCGCCGCAACATTCTGCGCGAAGGCCGTCCGCATGCGACGGGCACGCCGATGCACGATGCCGCGATCGACCTTGTGCTCGAACGCGTCGCGCAGCGGATGAACTGGAGCGCGCCGTTCGAGCGCGGCACGGGTGCGCTGCGGCGCGGGCGAGGCATCGGCATCGGCTTCAAGGCGCTGGTTGCGCCTACAACGTCGGTTGCGATGGTGAGCCTCGCGGGTGACGGCAGCTGCACGGTCTATTCGAGCACGGTCGATATGGGCCAGGCGTCGGAGACAGCGATTGCGCTGATGGCGGGCGACGTGCTGGGCATTCCCGCCGAACGCATCAAGGTGATGCGTCCCGACACCGACGTCACGCCGTACGACATGGCGACGCTCGGCTCGCGCTCGACCTTCCATATGGGCCACGCGGTGCGTCTGGCCGCCGAGGACGCGAACCGTAAGCTCATCGAACTCGCCAACGAACTGGGCTTGCCGCCCGTGCCCGCGATTCGCGCAGGCGAGCTGCTGCGCCGCAAGTACGGGATGCAGGCGGGGAATATCGTCGGCATTGGCAGCTTAATTCCCAGCTACAAGTCGCCGGCGCACGAGACCGGTCAATCGGAGAACATCACGCCGAACTGGATGGTGGGCGGCTGCGGCGTCGAAGTCGAAGTGGATACGGAGACGGGGCATTTCAGGCTGCTGCGCTTCGAGAATGTCGTCGATTGCGGTACGCCGATCAATCCGAAGGTCGTCGATACGCAGATTTCCGGCGCGGCGATCATGCAACTCGGTATCACGCTGTTCGAGCGGATGGAGTTCGACGAAGTCGGGCAACTGCGCAATGCGTCGTTTGCCGAATACAAGATTCCGGGCATCCACGACATTCCGGCGAGGATCGGCCGCGAAACCGTCGATTCCGTGCAGCACAACGGGCCGTTCGGCGCGAAGGGCGTCGGCGAAAGCGCGACGTTCGGCGTGGCGTCGGCGATTGCCGAAGCGATCGAGGATGCCGTCGGCGTGCGGCTCAAGTCGCTGCCACTCACGCCCGAGAGTGTCTACCGCGCGTTGCGCGCTGCGTGCAACGAACCGCTATCCGAGGAATAATCCATGAGTGCCACTTCCATCACGATTCATTTCACGCTGAACGGCGAGCGGGTGAGCGCCGAGATCGAGCCGCATCACACGATTCTCGAAGTGCTGCGCCAGCAGTTCGCGCTGTACGGCGCGCGCGAGAGCTGTGGACAAGGCTTGTGCGGCTGTTGCACGGTGATCGTCAACGGCGCGAGCGTGTCGGGGTGTCTGTATCTCGCGGCGATGGCCGACGGCGGCGAAGTCAGCACAGTCGAGCATCTGGATGCGGACGGCGAGCTCGACGTCGTGCAGCAGGCTTTCATCGAATGCGGCGCGTTTCAGTGCGGCTTCTGCACGTCAGGCTTTATTCTGATGAGCCGTCAGCTGCTCGATCGCAATCCCGATCCGACGGAAGCCGAGATCAGGCATTTTTTGTCGGGTAATCTGTGCCGTTGCGCGGCGTATCCCGAGATCATCGAGGCAGTGAAGCTCGCTGCGAGGATGCGCAAGTCGGCGGGCGCTGTGCCGGCGTAACGCGCCACGCGGCTACTGCACCACATAAGAACGATTGCTTTGCGTGAGGCGGGAGCTAACTCCCATCCACAGCTTTGCATGGGACAGGAGACGGTCGATGCAGCAACCCCTGGAGGAGACGTCCGGCGGCGTGCGCGCGCAGGCACGCGACGCGGACGCGGATGTCGTGTGGTATCGCTCGATCAACCGGCAGCAGTGGAGCGCGCTCGCCGCGTCCAATCTCGGCTGGTTCTTCGACGGCTATGAGACGTATGCGCTGGTGCTTACCGTGGGCGTCGCGCTCGGCCAGTTGCTCGAGCCGGCCGCGCACGCGCAGATTCCGTTCTATGCGGGGCTCGTGATTGCGCTGACGCTGCTCGGCTGGGGTATCGGCGGACTCGTCGGCGGCATACTGACCGATTACATCGGCCGCAAGCGGATGATGATGCTCGCGATTCTCGCCTACTCGCTCACAACGGGCCTGAGCGCATTCGCGTGGGACTGGACGTCGTTCGCGGCACTGCGCTTTATCGTCGGGCTCGCGATGGGCTCCGAGTGGGCCACGGGCACGGCAATGACAGCCGAAATCTGGCCCGACCGCCATCGCGGCAAAGGCGCCGGACTCATGCAATGTGGACTCGGCACGGGCTTTTTCATCGCGTCGCTGATATGGCTTTTCATGAGCGGCACGGGCGTTCACGCGTGGCGCTACATGTATCTGATCGGCGTGCTGCCCGGACTCGCGACGCTGTGGATGCGCGCGGGCATTCCCGAATCGAAGCAATGGGAGCGCGTAAACGCACAGCGCAAGGCCACGCTCGAACGCAAGAGAGCGGGCGCGTCGCTCGACGACCGCGAACAGGCGCTCGCACGCTTCACGCTGGGCGATCTGCTCGCCGACCCAAAGCTGCGCCGCAGAACGTGGATCGCGGTGTTGATGTCGCTCAGCACGACGCTTGGCTGGTGGGGCATTTCGACGTGGGTGCCGCCTTATATCGGTGCTGTGGCGGCGCATGCCGGTCTGCATGCCGACCGGTGGGCCAGCTTCGCAGGCATGGCCTACAACGTTGGCGCGATCGCGGGCTATATCGGCCTCGGTTTTCTCGCCGACGCCTACGGACGCAAGCGCATCACTTGCCTGTTCTTCGCGATGGCGTTCATCATCACGCCCGTGCTCTTCATGTGGACGCACGATGTCGCGTTGCTGCTCGCGGTCGCCTGCGTGTCGGGCTTCTTCAGTCTCGGCCAGTACACGTGGATGCCGACGTGGCTGCCGGAACTCTATCCGACGCGCGTGCGCGGCACCGCGATCGCGTTGTGTTTCAATGTTCCGCGTTTTCTCGCATGGACGGGGCCGCTTGTCGCCGGCACGCTGATCGCCCGCTTCGGCGGCTATGGTCATGCGGCCGTGACGGTCGGCTTCATCTATCTCGTCGGTCTGGTGCTCGCGCCATGGCTGCCGGAGACGCGCGGCAAACCCTTACCCGAACAGGTCTGACAATGAACTTTATTTTCACCGAGAAGGCGCCGTCCCCGGGCGGTCATTATTCACAAGCCACGCAGGCAGGCGGCTTCACGTTCGTCTCGGGCATGCTGCCCGGACCGGGCGTCGCCACCGACGGTCCCGACAACTTCGAGCGCCAGGTGCGCGCGACGCTCGCACACTGCCGGAACGTGCTCGAGGAAGCGGGCTGCGGACTGACAGACGTCGTGCAGTGCACCGCGTATATCGTCGATGTGAAGAACTGGCCGGAGTTCAACCGCCTGTACGCGGAGTATTTCGGCGCGCACAAGGCTGCGCGCGCCGTTGTGCCCGTGCCCGAGCTGCATCATGGCTTTCTCGTCGAGTTGCAGATGGTCGCGTATCGCGCCGCCTGAACACGCGGAGTCAGGGAGGAGACGATGGACAGCATCGACGTGACCGTGCTGCATCACGCTGTCGACTGGCTCAAGGCAGGCCGACGCGTCGCGCTCGTGACAGTGACGCGCACGTGGGGTTCGAGCCCGCGTCCCGTCGGCGCGTGGCTCGCGATGCGCGACGATGGCGTGGTGAGCGGGTCGGTATCGGGCGGCTGCATCGAAGACGATCTGATGGAGCGTGCCCGCGCGCAGATGCTGACGGGCGAGCGGCCTGAAGTCGCGACCTATGGCGTCAGCGCAGAGGAAGCGCGGCGCTTCGGTCTGCCATGCGGCGGCACGATGCAACTGGTGATCGAGCCGCTGGCGGGCGATGCGTCGCTGACGGCGATGATCGAACTGCGCGATCAGATCGCGGACGGCAATCTGATCGCGCGCGAACTGGATCTTGCGAGCGGCCGCGCGCGGCTGCGCCACGCATTACCCGACGAGCAATTGCGCTTCGACGGTAAAACACTGGTGAGCGTGCATGGTCCGCGCTATCGGCTGCTCATCATCGGCGCGGGCGACCTGTCGCGCTTTCTGGCAGTCATCGCAAGCGGGCTCGGTTATCAGGTGACCGTTTGCGATCCGCGCGAGGAATACACCGATGCCTGGTCGATGCCGGGTGTGCGCATCGTTCGGACAATGCCCGATGACACGGTGCTCGACATGCGCCTCGACGGACACAGCGCCGTGGTTGCGTTGACGCACGACCCGAAGCTCGACGATCTCGCGCTGATCGATGCGCTCCAGACCGACGCGTTCTACGTCGCGGCGATCGGCTCGCGCCGCAACAGCGACGCGCGGCGCGAACGGCTCAGGCTGTTCGAGCTGAACGATGCGCAACTGGCGCGGCTGCATGGCCCGGCGGGTATCTATATCGGCAGCAGGACGCCGCCGGAAATCGCGGTATCGATCGCAGCCGAAATGACGGCCGCGCGGAATGGCGTGAAGCTGCCGCATTCGCTGGAGGTCGCGCAGGCGAAGCGTGAACTGGAACCGGGCGCGTTGTGTCCGGTGCTAGCCGAGGTGCACTGAAACAGGCGCGGCGCGCCTATTCGCACTCCGGTTCGGACAGATCGCGCCGCGAATTGACGATCTGCCACCACTGCTGACGCAGCGCGTCGCGCAGGATCTTGCCGCGCGCGCTGCGCGGCAGCGCCGCGATCACGAAGACTTCCTTCGGCAACTTCTCGCGCGCGAGATGCTCGCGGCAATGCGCGCGCAACGCTTTTCCATCTGGCGCGGCGCCTGGCTGCGCGACCACGAAGCACACGGTTTCCTGTCCGTACACGGGGTCGGGCACACCCAGCGCCGCGACGTCCTGGACCTGCGGATGCGCGCGCATCACGTCTTCGATTTCCTGCGGCACGATCTTGACGCCGCCGCGAATGATGAGGTCGTCCATGCGGGCGGCCATGCGCACGAAGCCTTGCGCGTCGCGCGCGGCGATATCGCGTGTGAACAGCGGCGTGCCGCGTATCGGCAGTAGCGTGCCGTCTCGTTGCAGCACGCCAAGCGCCAGCTTCGCGCCGTCCACCACGACCTGGCCTTCAACGTCGGGGCCGCACGACATTCCTTCGGGATCGACGATATCGAACGCGATGTGCGCGGCCGGATAGCCGACCGTGCCGATCTTGCGCCGCTGCAGCCGGTTGCCGCACATCCATCCCGCTTCCGACGATCCATACAGGTTCAGGATGCGGATGCCGTACAACTGTTCGAATCGCCGCCACTGAACGGGCGACAGCGGCGCCGTGCTGCATGTCATCGCGCGCAACGAGGCGAAGGTGCCGGCCGGCATGTCGAGCGGCGCTTCGAGCAACATATTCAGCACCGTCGGCACGCCCGCGCACACCGTGACTTGCTGCTCGCGAATCCAGTCGCCGAAGCGGCTGCGCGAGAAGCGCCGCGCGACGCACAGCGTCGAGCCGAGTTGCAGGAAGGGAATGAAGCTGAGTATCTGCGCCGAGTACCAGTCGAATGAACGGTATTCGAGCATGCGGTCGTCGCGGCTCAGGCCGAGCAGGTCGATGCTGTCGAGTCCGTTGAGCCAGTAGCACGCATGGTCGTAGACGACGATCTTCGGGATGCCCGTCGTGCCTGACGTGCAACACATCGACGCGATATCGTTTGCGTCGGATACGGTTGCGGGGTCTGGCAAAGGCGTCGTGTCGAGCGACTGTGTATCGCCCGGCTCGAGGGCGAGGGTGATTGCATCGCCGCCGCGAATAGCGTGCACGCGATCCGGCAATGTCCATGAAGCAAAGCGCACCACACGCACTTGCGCACCCGCGACGGCCGTATTGGCCGCATCGTCGGGAAACACGACGAGATCCGGCTGAATCGTATCGAGCAGCTTGCGCGCCGTTTCGTGGCCGATGAAGAGCACGTCGAGCGGACACACGATTGCACCAAGACGCCACGCGCCGAGCCACAGCAATAGCTTGTCGGGCGCTTCACAGTCGGCGAGCACGACGCGCGTGCCCTTCGTTACGCCACGCTGCGCCAATTGCCGGGCGATCGCGTCGACGGCTTGCGCAAGCTGTTCGAAGTTCATGCTGACCTGCCCGTCGACATCCACGATCGCGGGCTTGTCAGGCGTTTCGAGCCGGTGCTGTTCGAGCAGAGCGGCAACGGTGCGCCAGGTCGGGTCGGCTACGGGGTGACGGGCGCTCGACATGAACTCAGCAAGGCTCCGGCACGGACGGCGCCATGACGCGGCGCGGCGTCGCCGCGCTGTCCGGGGCATGGTTTTCGCCGAGTCGCGCGAGTGCCCATTCGCGGAATAGCTCGACCTTCTTCGTACGCGCCTTGTCGTTGGGCGAGGAGACGAAATACGCGGAACTGGACGGCACGCGCACATCGAACGGCGCTACGAGCTTGCCGCTCGCCAGATCGCTGTCGACGAGCGGCGTACGGCCAATGGCAATGCCGACGCCGTCGCAGGCCGCGGCAAGCGATGTCAGTTGCAGGTGGAACACCGACTCGCCCGCGAATTCGACGGGCTCGCGCACGGCGGCTTCGAGCCATGCGGGCCAGTCGTCCTGATACATCGAATAGAAGTAGGTGCGAATCTGCCGCATGCGCGCGAGACCTTCCGCGACCGAGCCGAACTTGCCCGCTTCTTCGAGCACGGCGGGCGAGCACACGGGAAAGAACTCCTCGCCATGCAGCCGGTCGGAGCGCGCCGACGCCCAGCGCCCGGAACCATAACGGATCGCCACGTCGTAGCTGTTGCGGTCGAACTCGTTGAAGGTGGAACTGGTGGCGACGTGGACCGTGACGTCGGGGTAAGCGCGCTGGAATTCGGGCAGCGCGGGGATCAGGCATTTGACCGCGTAGGTGGGCAGACACGTGACCGTGAGCACCGTGCTCGGTTTTTTCTTGCGCGCATGCGCGGTTGCGATGGACAGCAGATTGATCGCCTCGTGCACGGAGTCGAGATACTCGCGTGCGGCAGGCGTCAGCGTCAGGACATTGCGGCGCCGCACGAACAGCTTCACTTCGAGCCGTTCCTCGAGCGTCTTGATCTGATGACTGATGGCCGTTTGCGTCAGTTCGAGTTCCTGTGCGGCGCGGGTGAAGCTCAGGTGTCGCGATGCGGCCTCGAACGCAAGCAAACTCTGCAGAGAGGGTATGTAGGGTCTCATCTAGATGTCAGCGCCATACAAGTCACCTGGTAACGGATTGTAGCGGGTTTCATCGGCGGATTCCGATGCTCTGCGCGGCCGTGCAAGCGCCCGGCGGCTGCCCAGGCTGAAAGCCGCCGGATGCACGGATGATCGGCCCGATACGACCCCTGCGGAAATGAAACTTTTTCATGCCGGGCATGAGAAAAGTTAGTTTGCGCATGCCGAAAGCGCTCATGCACTCTTGGTCCCGTTGGACGAAGCGTCCTCTATTGGCGTAGATGAATCAATTGTTGCAAACCCGGAACATCCGATATCCAGCGGCGGTGTGCGGACGACCCGCGGCCCTGCACGCGGTTTGCAACGCGCGCTGTGCAAGGACAACAAGAAGCGACGAGCGGGACATGCCGCTCGCTCGCAGAAGGGAGAATAACGATGGACATCGATGTGCTGGAAAATCCGTTTCTTGCCAGCCTCGGCATGACGCGTAGCGATTGGCGTGAAGGCTACGCGGAATTTCGTCTGGATCTGCAGCCTGAATTGCTGAATCGCCAGCGCGTGCTGCAGGGCGGCGTGGTGGCCACCTTGCTCGACGCCGCTTGCGGGTACGCGGGGCTGTACAGCGCCGACCCGCAACGGCCTATTCACGGCGTGACCTTGTCGTTGACACTGAACTTCCTCGATAAGGGCGTTGGCTCGACCTTGATCGGCAGAGGCATTCTCGAACGCAAGGGCCGCTCGATCTTCTTCGCGCGCGGCGAAGCGTGGATCGATTCGAAGACACTGATCGCTACGGCACAAGGCACGTTCAAATACGCGGGCGGTTATGGACGGCGCGAGCCGTCGAATCCGCCCGGCGGCGAACTCGACTGATTCGCCTCATCGCATGAATCCTTCTCATCCCCGATATGAACGATGGTCGTTTGCGCCGCATATTGCGTTGCCTCAATGTTGCGCAATGTTGCGATGGGGCAGCTTTCGAGCGTCGCGCTACCGGCATGTAACGCCCGTCAGGAAACGCAGTACAAGGAGACATAGGACGTGACAAAGAATTCGAACACTCATTCGCTGGATCTGCGTGCATGGCTTGACGAGGCGCGCGCGCTCGACGAATTGACCGACGTATCGGGCGCCGACTGGAACCTGGAACTGGGCGCGATCAGCGAGCTGAACGTGAAGAAGGAACGGGCCGCCGCGCTGCTTTTCGACGACATTCCCGGTTATCCGCAGGGACATCGCGTGCTGACATGCAGCACCGCGAGCCCGGCGCGGCTTTCGTCGATCTTGCGCGTGGGACATCAGGCCACGCATCGCGCGCTGGTGGAGACACTGCGCGGCAAGCCGAAGCAATGGCAGGCCCATGCGCCGGAATACGAACCCGTGACGACGGCGAGCGGTCCGGTGTTCGACAACATTCAATCGGGTGCCGACGTCGACCTGTTCTCGTTTCCCGCGCCGCTGTGGCACGAGAAGGACGGTGGCCGCTACATCGGCACGGGCTGCATGGTCGTCACGAAAGATCTCGACTCCGACTGGATCAACGTCGGCACCTATCGCGTGATGATCCACGACAAAAATCACGTCGGCCTTGACATGATTCCGGGCAAGCACGGCGCGATCCAGTACGACAAGCACATGAAAGCGGGCAAGCCGTTCCCGGTTGCGATCGTGATCGGCTGCGACCCGCTCGGTTATCTGATCTCGGGCATCGAAGTGCCGTTCGGTATGTGCGAGTACAACTACATTGGCGCGATATTGAAGCAGCCCGTTTCAGTGGTGAAGGGGCAGTTGACGGAGCTGCCGTTTCCGGCTGCATCGGAAATCGTGATCGAAGGCTATGCGCATCCCGGCGACGTGAAGATCGAAGGACCGTTCGGCGAATTTCATGGCTATTACCCGGGCAAGGCGGAGACCGCGCCCGTCGTGACGATCGAGCGCATCTACTACCGTAACAACCCCATCATCATGGGCAGCCCGCCCGCGAAGCCGCCAAACGATTACTCGTATTCGAAGGCCGTGATGCGCTCGGCGCTGCTCGTCGATGCGCTGCAGGCGGCGGGTGTGCCGGACGTCGCGGGTGTGTGGGCGCATGAGATAGGCGGCGCGCGCATGTTCAACGTTGTGGCGATCCGACAGCGCTATGCAGGCCACGCGCGGCAAGCGGGACACATTCTGAGCCAGTGCGGCGTGGGAGCGTACATGTCGCGCTATTCGATCGTGGTCGACGACGATATCGATCCCGCCAACCTGCAGGAAGTGATGTGGGCCGTCGCGACGCGCACGGACCCGGACATCGATATCGACATTGTCAAACGCGGGATGGGTTCGAAGAACGACCCGATGTCGATCGCGAATCCATACAAGGCGCCGTTCAATTCGAAGGCGATCATCGACGCATGCCGTCCGTTCGATTTTCTTCACGAGTTTCCGCAAGTCGCGGAAGCCAGCAAGGAATTGCAGGAAAAGACGCGCGCGAGGTGGGAACACATTCTCGGCTGATGCGGCGCGGAGTGGCACGAGGGGCACTAAGCGGCGCGGTCACGCGCTGGATACGGATCATGCAAGCCGCCGTCTTTTCTGGCGCGCAGACAGACGCGCCTTTGATGGCGGCTGACAAGGAGAATGACAGATGGAACTGACAGGCGAACAGATTCTGCCGCTGCCGCGCGAACGCGTATGGGCTGCGTTGAACGACCCGGAGATTCTCAAGGCATCGGTGCCGGGATGCGAGTCGTTCGAACGCGTCGACGACAACCAGTTTCAGATGGTGATGGCCGCGAGTGTCGGCCCGATCAAGGCGCGCTTCAAGGGCAAGATGGTGCTGACCGATTTGCAGCCGCCGCAATCGTATTCGATGACCTTTGAAGGATCGGGCGGGGCGGCCGGTTTCGGCAAGGGCGGCGCGCATGTCGATCTGCTGACCGATAGCGCCGGCACGCGTCTCGTGTACCGCTCGCATGCGCAGGTGGGCGGGCGTCTCGCGCAGGTCGGCGCGCGTTTGATCGACGGTGTCGCACGGAAGATGGCTGAAGACTTTTTTGGCCGCTTCACGGCGGCTGTCGTCGGTCCGCAGGAGCAGGTAGCGGGTGATGATGCGGCGATATCGACCAATAACGCATCGGGCCCGGCGACGATGCATTCGTCCTCGTCTGCGCCATCGTCCGCGCAACCGGTACGAAGCGCGGGCGGCAAGACCTGGCCGTGGGCCTTGGGCCTCGTGGTCGTGATTGCATTGATCGCCGTGTACGCGTTGCACTAACAAAAATAATGGCAGAGGAGACGACGATGCACGAAAGCAATGCGCTGCAGGGCGCAGTGAGACAGGAGGTCACGCAGACTGCGACCGTTCAGGCTACGGCAGATGCGGCGAAAGAGGCGCTGATCCGGCGCATCGAGAGCGTGCCGTTTTCGCGTTGGCATACGAAGGCGCGGATCATCATCGGCAGCGCGACGTTCTTCGACGCCTTCGATGCGCTGTCGATCGCTTTCGTGCTGCCCGTGCTGATCGGCCTGTGGCATATCGAGCCGCTCGAAATCGGCGTGCTGATCGGCGCGAGCTATATCGGGCAATTCGTCGGCGCGCTGATATTCGGCTGGTACGCCGAGCGGCGCGGGCGGATTCGCAGCGCGACCATCGCGATTGCGATCATGTCGGTGATGAGCATGGGCTGCGCGATGAGCGGCAGTTTCGCGATGCTGCTTGTGTGCCGGTTCGTGCAGGGCATCGGCGTCGGTGGCGAGATGCCTGTCGCCGCGACGTACATTAGCGAGTTGTCGAATGCGCACGGGCGGGGCAAGTACTTTCTGCTGTACGAGTTGATCTTCCCCGTTGGGTTGATGGCGACAGGACAGCTCGGCGCGTGGCTCGTGCCGATCGTCGGATGGAAGATCATGTTCTGGATCGGCGCGGTGCCGGGTCTGGCGATCGCGGTGCTGGTTTCCCGCTTGCCGGAGTCGCCGCGCTGGCTGATCGCGAGAGGACGCCTCGACGAAGCGGAAACCGTCGTCAGCGCGATGGAAGCGAGCACCGATCGCCGCATCGCGCCCGGTCCGAGGAAGCAGCCGATCAATGTCTCCGCGAATGCGCGCGCGGGCTGGCGTGAACTGCTGTCGCCGTTCTATCGCGGGCGCACGTTTGTCGTGTGGGCGTTGTGGGCGAGTGCGTTCTTCATCGCGAATAGCCTCAATAACTGGTTGCCTACGCTGTACCGGTCGTTTTATCACCTGCCGTTGCAGACGGCGCTGCGTGCTGCATCGATGACGAATATTGCGCAGGTCGCGTTGCTGCTCGTTTGTGCTTATGTGATCGATCGCGTCGGGCGCCGTAACTGGACTGTGGCGGCTTTTTGTCTTGCTGCCGTTCTGTTCGCATGTCTAGGAGTGTTCGGCGCGCACGATGTGTGGGCCGCAATGGTGCTCGGGACGTTGAGCTATGGGCTGATTGGGTCGATTGCGGCTGTGCTCTATCTGTACACGCCTGAGGTTTATCCGACTCGAATGCGCGCGACTAGTACAGGGCTCGCGACTTCCTGGCTGCGGTTGGCGTCTGCTGTCGGGCCGTCGCTGGCCGGGTTGCTGCTGCATAAGCAAGGCATCGGTTCTGTGTTTGTGATGTTCGCGATGGTGGCCGTGTTTGGTGCGCTTTGCGCGATGAAGATGACGGAGACGCGAGAGCGGAGTCTGGAAGAGATTGCGCCTTAGATGAAGGGTTTTTGTTCGTCTGAGTTGATCTGCAAGGAGCATTGCGACTAAGCGAGTGTGAGCTGAATGTGAGGCGCGGCAAGGCGTCTGTCATCGACGGTAACGAGTTGCGCTTCGTGGTTGCGTGGCGTGCGCTGCGTTGTGCCCGTTTCTGGGGGTAAGATAGGGTTTACGCTAGAGCCCTATCGGAGGCCACCATGAAACTTGTCGCGAATGTTGCTGTGATTTCTGCTGTCTTGTTGTTGCCACTTGCCGCTTATGCGCAGTCGAGTGCGCCTCTCACGCGTGCCGAGGTTCGGCAGCAGGTTATTGAGCTGGAGAATGCGGGGTATAACCCGTCGACTTCGGATTCGACTGCTTATCCGGAGAATATTCAGGCAGCGCAGAATCGGCTAAATGCCGCTAAGGCTGGCGGTGGGTATGGTGGGGTCGCTGATAGTTCTGTCAGTTCCGGGGCGGGGCGCAGGTTCTATCAGGGCGATGATTCGCAGTAAAGTTTGGTGTTTGCTGCGCAGGCGGTTTGGTTTTTTTGCCTTTACGCTGGCATCCGCGTTTGGGCCTTCGTGGCGCGGCCGGTTTGGTTTGTTCTTTCGCCGGCATCCGCCTTATGCCTTCGTGCTTCAGGCGTCGCCCCTGTGCGGGGCGGCACCTACTTTTCTTTGCCGCCGCAAAGAAAAGTAGGCAAAAGAAAGCGGCTAACACCGCTAGCTCTAGTTATTGCCTGAGGGCCCCCAAACGGTCCCACGCTTCACACGGCAGCGAATCTGCCCGCGTACGTTGCCAACGCACTGAACAGACGCATCACCCGCTTCGAACTCCCGCACAAAGGCCGGCGTTGGCGAACGATTTCGGCCCTATAGCGGCAAACTGTGTGTAGGTTGTGCCGTCGTACAGGGTAGCGCTCTTACATCAAGGCACATCGCGCGCTATCGGGTTCGAAGTGACGCGTGTGCAGTGCTACGGCCTACACACAGTTTGCCACCTGGGCGGCAGAGGAGTCCCAATCAGACAGTGTTTCGCATTGGCGTGCATCACTTCTTCTGACACGTACTCACGCGAATGCGTAAGGTCCGCCTCTTTCAATTGCGGCTCGATATGCGGGCCGCGAGTGAATGCGATGCAGGAAGGCGTTTAGATTTGCGTACCGGTCATCGAGTCCGCCGCGTTGACGGGCGGCCTCTAACGGGAAGCTCATCATGATATCGACGGCAGTAAACGATTCACCGGCAAACCACGGTCGACTGGATAATTCGCTATCCATCCACGCGAGATGGTCTTCGAAAGAACGCCTCACATCCGCCGCAGCCGTACGCCCCGCCTCGCCCATTCGCCCCAGAACAAGTAGCGCGAAAAGCGGAGGCATCAGAGAGCCCTCGGCGTAGTGCATGAAGTGTTGATATCGGCGAGCGCTCTCCGGTTCAGCCGGTCTGCCGATCTTCGCGTCAGCACCGTCCAGAATGTGCTCGAAGATTAAACCCGACTCGGCAAGCGTCAGGTTGCCGTCCTGAACGAGCGGCAGCTTGCCGAGCGGATGTATTCCGCTCACGGCGGGCGGCGCCTGGCCAGTGATCGGATCGCGATTGTAGCGAATGACCTGATAGGGCAACGCCAGCTCTTCGAGTAGCCATAGAACGCGCTGCGAACGCGAGTTTTCGAGGTGATGCACGGTGATGTTCATGCAAGGTCCCACACATTAACTGCTTGCCGAAGGAGGTCGATGTCGGCATGCGTAGATTGAAAGTGCGACCGAGTCTACGTGGGGCGAAGGTATTCGATAATCCGTCAGTGGAAGAATTCACTCTTCTTGTAACGCGAACGCTCGTGGCCCGCGCGTGCGGGCATCATCCAGCACGAGTTCATTGGGTTGATGCGAAAATCGTGCTTTGCTCACCGACTCATGTTTCGGAGAACTCGCGTGCACGACTTCCCACGCATCAATCCCGTTCGCCTGCTCGACGATCTCAAGACCTTGCGCAGCTTTGGCGCCAATGGACCCGGCGTAGTGCGCCTGTCGCTCTCACCGATCGATATGGAGGCGCGTCGCTGGCTCGCGGGGCGCATGACGGATGCAGGACTGGATGCAATTATCGATGGTGTCGGGACGGTGTTCGGGCGCTCGCGCAAGTCCGGCCCGGCGCTCGTTATCGGCTCGCACACCGATACGCAGCCGACTGGCGGCTGGCTGGATGGCGCGCTCGGCGTGATCTATGGCCTCGAAATCGCGCGCGCCCTTGACGAATGCGCTGCGACGCGCGACTTCGCAGTGGACGTTGCATCGTGGATCGACGAAGAGGGCACATTTTCGAGTTTTCTTGGCAGTCGCAGTTTCGTCGGCGATGCGATCGATGCGTCGGTACAGCACGCGCGCAATCGTGACGGCGTGCTGCTCGGCGACGCGCTCGCACAGGCGGGCGTGGCGAATGTGCCGCGTGTGGTGCTCGATCATGCGAGACAACGCGCGTATCTCGAACCGCATATCGAGCAGGGCGGTCGGCTCGAAGCATCGGGGAAGTCGATTGGTGTGGTGACGACGATTGTCGGCATCCGTGAGTTTCAGTTGCGCTTCACCGGGCAGCGGAATCACGCGGGCACGACGCCGATGTCCATCCGACGGGACGCGGGCGCGGCGTTGGTTGCATTCATCGCGCGTGTTGACGCTGCGTTTGATCGGCTGGCGGACGCGGATACGGTGTGGACTGTCGGCCGGATCGATCTCGATCCGGGTTCGTTCAGTGTGGTGCCGGGCAAGGCTGATATGTACTTGCAGTTCCGTGACGGTAACCCCGGGCGGCTGCATGCAATGGAAAACGCGCTTGCTGCGTTAGTGGATGAGTGGAATTTGCAGCATGCCGTGCAGGTTGAGCTGATACCTTGCGATGGTCCAGAGGAGCCGGTCGTGATGGATACGGCGTTGCAGCATCATATTGCGCAAGCGGCCGAAGCAGTCGCGCCGGGTCAGTGGATTCACATGCCGAGCGGTGCGTCTCACGATGCGCAGGTGATCGCGCATCACATTCCCGCATGCATGCTTTTCGTGCCGAGCATTGGCGGCGTCAGTCACGATTTCATCGAGGATACCGCCGAGGCGCATATCGTACTCGGGTGTGATGTGGCGGCGCGGGCGGCGGCGGGGATCGTGGAAGCGTTGCGGCGTTCAGCTTGATGGCTGATTTTTGGGGGCCGAGGTTCTGGGGGAGGGTCGTCGAGCCCCGCTCGTTGGAAGCGACGGCTCCCGTCTGCATCATCAGAAAAAATACGCGATCAGCAGTCCCTCGGTTACGACGCCGAGAATCGTGCTGACCAGGATTGTCGCGGTGGCGTCGCGCGTGTAGGTATTGCTCTTGAGCGCGAACATGGCGGCCGCGGTCGCAGTCGGCACAGCGCCCGTGATAACGGCCTGGTGAGCAGGTGCGCCCACCACCCCGAACAATAAGGCGCCAAGCGCCATCATGGCGGGTTGCAGAAAGTTCTTGATACCCAGATTCGCCAGGACGTTGGCGTTGATCACAAAGCGCTCGCCATAAAGTATCAATCCGAGCGCAAATAGCGACGTGCCGCCGGCAGCCTTTGCGATCAGGTCGACGGAGGTCAATACCGGTCCGGGCAGCGTGACATGGCAGAAGCTCAGCACCATGCCGGAGATCGGGAGCCAGACAATGGGATTGATGACGGCGCGCGCGATACTTTGTCCGAATACCCGCAACACGTCCGGCTGCCCCTTTCCCGTCGCATTCTTGTCGCCCAGTCCGGTCAGCACGATGGTCAGCGGCAGCATGAAGATGCTGGTGACGAGATTGCCGACCAACACGGCCAAAAATCCCTCCGGCCCGAACACCGCGGCGAGAATCGGCGCGCCGAAGTAAGCCATGTCGGGAAAAGCACACACCAGTGCCTGCATGGTGGCAGTGCGCAGGTCATGCCTGAACACAAAGCGGCCGACGCCCAGCGCAATGACATACGTACCCATCAGGCCGAGTGTCAGGCACAGCGCAAAGCCGACATTGTGCAGCTTGTCCGGCGAGGTTTTGACCGCGCCTTCAAACAGCGCAAAAGGTAGCGCAAACCGGATCACCAGGGTCGCCAGCACGCCTGCATCGTCATGCTTCAACAAGCCGATGCGAACCGAAAGCCACCCAAGCATGATGACGAACGCAACCGGCAACAGCCCATTGAGAATGGTGTTGAGCAAAGGAATACTCCTTTTTTATTAACCGGCATATAACGCGCTGCTTTTCGATTCGCTTGCACGGCATGAGCGTCCAGCAACGCGTTGGCGAGCAGTGCATAACCATAACGCGCAATGTCGAAGAACGCTGTGATGGTCCCGATTGCCGGATGCATTGTCCGGAGGCTTTCTCGCACAGGGCCGCGCTGGGGAATAGCGATACCTGGTCTAGTTGGCAATCGCGGTGACGTTGATTCTCATTGGGGAAAAGGTGATTTTCGTTTCGCTCATCGCGGGTCTCAACTGTTAGCTTCTGCGGCAGGTTAGCTCAGCCGAAACGTGTACGCTTCGAACAACCGCTATGCTTGTGTAACCTGTTAGATAGGCCCATGTAAGCCACACTCGCGAGCAATGCACGCTGAAGAAGAGAACGAAGAGAGAGCGACCGCCATACGCCGAGGTAACCGAAAGACTCAGCGCAACTGCTTACGGAAAAAATCGACCACATCTCCATTGAACTGCTCGTGGAACGCAGCGCGATTGAAGCCCGGCAAGCTATTGCAAATGGCGGGCATTTTGCGGGCAAGGCGCGCGTCGCAGGGCGGCAGAAAATCGTAGTGTCCTGCGTTCGGGATAACGTGATATTCGGGCGGATGGGGCAGGTCGGTGCGCACCGCCTCTTCATAGTATGGGTCCGGTTGATGACGGTCATCGGCGGCCCGCCATAGTTGGACTGGGACGTGCACACCGCTCAAGCCCGCGCGTCCAAAGGCAAATCCGAAAGCGGGAGCCGCAATCACGGCGGCCTTGATTCGAGGGTCCCGCACCCACACGCCGACGGGCACAGCCGCGCCCTGGATCGACGCCGGCCCGCGCCAACGCGCTGCACAGGTCGTGATCCGGGTGTGCGTGACAATATGGAGCGATCTCGGACAGATTTGGCACGCCACCAATCATCACGAGCACGGTGAAGCCACCATTAGAGAAGCCGAATGCGCCGACTCGCGTCTTGTCCAGATGCTGATGACCGACCCACTCGTCGAGCATGTAGTCCACTAACCGGTTCAGTTGAGCGGGACGACGCCATAGCTGCAGAACACGGCTCTGATCGTCGAACGTGTCGCCCGCATGGCTCACCGCCGCTGCCACGAAGCCGGCTTGGGCCAGCGCGATGGCGGTGTCGTAATGGCTGTCGTACCAGCCGCCGCCGCCGTGCGAGATCACGACTAATGGCAAGCCGCGGCCTGCGATGGGCGCATCCCGTGCGACGGTCTCCGTGACATTGCCGACGGTCTGCTCGGCTGCCGCAGCGTTCGTCGGATACCAGATTCCGACCGTCAATGGCGGTTCTGTGCCATTCGCGATCTTCACTTCCTCGAAGCCGACGTTGGCAGCAAAAGCTGGAGTAGCAAGCAGACCGCAAACGACAGCGACCACAGCAAATAGCCTCACGACAGCAATCTCCCTCTTTGCGTTGTTCGCGCTGTGCGCAGTTGCAACTTCCCTGACTTGATTGGATCAGTTGCGGTCCGGCTTACCCCACAGAAGAGATTCCGGATGCCGTTGCAGATACTCGGACAGTGATCCAAGACTGGCAAGCGTTCGACGCAATTCGTTCAGTGCCTGATGGACATCGGATTGAAGCGGAGACTCTTTCGCAAGGGTAGCGTTTGCCGCGTCGAATGAACGCTGCGCAGCTTCCAGCGCCGCGCGAGTCTCGGGGACCAGTTCGCTATCGATCTGCTGGAACAGCGACGCCGAGTTCCGTAGAGCCTTGTCGAGATTGCGTCCGATCTCATCGAAGGGCACATCGTCGAGTTTTTTCACGATGCTGGCAAGCTGGTCCTGAAGTTCTTCGAGTGTATTGGGAACCGTCGGCAGTTCGACGGGCGTTCGCTGCGTATCGATTCTGACCGCGCGAGCGTGCGGAAAGAAGTCGAGTGCGACGTATCGCTGGCCGGTCAACACACTGCCCGTACGCAATTGTCCGCGTAGCCCGTCAGCAACCAGCTGATGCAACAGACGTCTGCCTTCGGCGCCATCACCGTTTCCGAGTGCTTCCCGGTAGCGTCTTCCGAGACGTGACGGATAAAGGTCGAGTGTAGCGACCATGTCGACGTTAGCGGTTCGAACATTAAAGTCGACGTCGATGGCCGTAACCTGACCCAGTTCAACACCGTGGAAATCCACCGGTGCGCCGATCGACAAGCCACGCAACGACTGTCCGAATCTCATAAGTACGCGTGCGGCCGGACCATCCTCGGCTTTGCGCGCGGCCTCCGTCCGTGTTGCGGACAGTGCGAACGACGTGCCGTCCGATGCCTGAGATCGCGTCGTTGCCGGTCCAACGATATCGAACGCGACCCCTCCGGAGAGGATCGACGCGACCGACTGGGTGTCCAGCCGCAGCCCATTGGAATCGAAGCGCAAGTCGATTCCGCTTGCGTGCCACCAGCGGGTATTCGAGGTGACATACTGGTCATAAGGCGCGTTAACGAAGACATCGATAATAACCTCCGCACCATCCTTCGAGAGCGAATATCCGAGAACCTGACCGGCCTGAACGCGGCGGAAAAGGATGGGCGAGCCAGGTGTCAGCGACCCCAGAGAGCTTGCGTGAAGCACAAAGCGTTTTCCCTTCTGATCGGATGTGACGGAGGGCGGCATTTCCAGGCCCGCAAAGTCTTTACAAACGCTGGATGTGCGCCCCATATCGGCGGCGATATACGAACCTGAAATAGCCGTTGCGAGCCCGGAAATACCTGTCATGCCGATGCGCGGACGGACCACCCAGTATCGCGTATCACATGCCGCAAAAGCTTTTGCTGAGTCCTCCAGCTGCACGTCGGCGAGAAGCCGTGTGCGGTCGGCGGTGAGATGCAGGTCTGTCAGCGTGCCAATCTCGACATCCCTGTATCGCACGCGCGTTTTACCCGCCTCGAGTCCCTCGGCGCTCGCGAAGCTGATCCTGATGTGAGGTCCGCGTTGCACGACGGACGCAACGAGTAGCGCGCCACAAATGAGCAGCGCGGCGATAGGAATGAGCCATACAGCCGACGGCCGGCGCCGGCTATTCATCAGAGCGTTCCAGTGATCACGTCGCATAGTCGCCTGCCGAACCGGCGAACGATAGCTGCGCCCACTTTGAACCGGCGACAGAGACGCTTCATCGCTGCCCGATCGCAGTGACTAGTGAACGTTCGCATGCGAGTCGACGGCCAGCGCGATGTACACAAGCGCAGCGAGCACGCCCGCCATCGTCCCGAGCACGTCCCTGTAGCCAGCACCGCGCGTGAAATGAACCGGTAGTCCCACCACGAAGTAGGTGACCGCGAACACGATCACGACCATCAATGGCGGCGGTGTCGTCATGACGAGGTCGGCCACGGCATGCATCATGGCGAAACCGCCGGGTCGTGAGCGATTGCCGGCGTCCATGGATCGCTCATACGGTCGACGTGTCGATGCGAGGCGAACGCACGTTCTCCGGCTTGGCGCATGTCGATGTGGCTCGCCGGGCGTTACTTCAGTTGAGCGACGAGGGCATCCGCACCCTTGTCGATCCCCGTCTTGGCGGCGCTGAGCGATCCGAACGCAGCGGGCAGATTCATCGCGTTCGGATACTGCTTCGTCACATAGGCCCTCAACAGGTGCCCATTGGAACTGTCGTACACCTCGACCGCATAAGACACCGAGCCGCTGAATGCACCCTTGCCGCCGCGGATGGCCTGCACACCGTTATAAAGATTTCCGGCGATATCGAAGTGCATCGCCTGCCCGACGAGTGTCGTGGTTTGTTCCGCGCCCGTCAGCGTGAGCTTGATGCGCAGGGTTGCAGGCGAAGGCTGTGCGGCGATTTCGAAACGCTTCGACAGTTTCGACGCGAACGTCTTGCCCATGTAGCCAGCGAGCGCCGCCCTGTCGTCATCTTTCATATCCCCGAACTGGTTGTCATTGCCCCGATAGATATCGACGGGATCGACGATCACCTGGTTGTAACGCGACCAGACAACGGGGGCCGCGAACCGGTACGGCACCTTGGCGGAGTCGTCATCCCGGTTTTGCTTTAGTTGCGACGAGGAAGCGATACCCGAGTACGCAACGGGCTGCACGCCAGCACAGGCCGTTAGGGCCAGCGCGGTTGCGCCGGCGAAGAAGAGCGGAGTCAGTCTGAGCTTGAACATGTCGTGTTCCCTGGAAGCCGATGGCAGGTGTCGGAAGAGCGTCACGTCGGGTGAATCCCGATGTGTGGCCGAAGCGTAGCATCGCCGTTTTCAGATGTAAACCGTCTACCCGGTTTGTTTTTGAGGAAAACTCGGGCGTACAATTCAGCCTTTACCAGCATGAACGCCCGGTTTGCTTCGGATTTCAGCGGCTGGCGGGGCCGGCTTCAGCCGCCGCTAACCTCGCAACAGACAGCATGACCGGTTGACGCGACGACATCTTTATTGATCAATGGACAATCAGACCCGTTCCGAGACGACCCGCAAGAAGGCTATTGAGGCCGCATTCACAATCCTTGCGCGAGAAGGCGTGGGTGGCCTTACATTCGATTCGCTGTCGCGAGAGAGTGGCGTGAGCAAGGGTGGGCTGCTGCATCAGTTCCGCACGAAGCATGGTGTGCTTACAGCGCTGCTTGATTATCAGCGGCAACAGTTTGAACAGATCCGGCTCGACTACCTGACCAAAGAAGCAGGCAAGAAAGCCGAACCGAATCTCGCGGCGCATATAGCCGTCTATCGGGAGTCCATCAAGCAACCGCATTCGGTCGCGCGAGCTGTGCTTGCCGCGTTGGTCGAGAGCCCGGAACTGCTCGATGACTCTAAAGCGGCGGACGCAGACAGGATGAAAGCGCTTCAGCGCGAATCGGGCGACCTTGAGCTTTCACTGCTTCGCTATTTCGCTGCAAGCGGCATAGCGTTCAATTCATTGCTTGGGCTGGCGCCGCTGCCCCAAACGATGATCAATCGTCTGTTTGACCGGTTGCTCGACGAGGATAGCTGGCAGTCCCAGAAGCCGCAGCCGAAAGCGCCAAAGCGGGCTGCGCGATAAGGGGTGCCCGCCCCGCATCTAGTTTCGATACGACGGGTCCCGTCGATCGAGAAAGCGCAGCATCGCGGGCCATTCCATTTCGCCATACGGGCGGCGCGTTTCCGGCTTGTACAGATGCGCGGTCTTGTCGATCACATGCTGCGGCGGCAAATGCAGCTCGGTATTGCACGCCATTGCGTCAACTTGCGCGCGGCACGCGTTCTCGAGCCAGTAGATCGCATTGAAGGCCTGCGGAATCGAGGCACTCGCAACCAGCAGTCCATGATTGCGCGGAAAGTGTATCGGCCCCGAATGTTGATGTTGCGGCGCGACAAAAACCAGCCTATAACCATCCATATGGATGGTGGATGGATGGAAAAAATGAAAAAGCCCGCAGCACTCGACACGATTCGCCCCAAAGGCGGCGACTCGGAAAAAATCACGATCAACCTCGGTCCCGTCGATCTCGGGCAAATCGATCTGCTGGTCGAGGAAGGCTTTTATTCGAACCGGACCGACCTGATCCGAACGGCGATTCGCAACCAGCTTGCCCTTCATGCGCAGGTCGTCCAAGACACGGTGACGCGCCGTGCGCTTGTGCTCGGACTGCAGCACTTTTCCAGGCAGGATCTCGAGGCGGTTCGCGCTGCGCGGCAGCGCCTCACCATTCAGGTGCTGGGACTCGCCAGCATTGCCACCGACGTCACGCCGGAGCTTGCGCTCGCCACCATCGAAAGCGTCACAGTGCTGGGAGCCTTTCACGCTTCGCCCGCCGTCAAGACTGCGCTCGCGGACAGAATCCACTAGCCACGCGACGCCCAACGCCTACTTCCGCTAACCGGACACATACGATGAAACTCGACGAAGGTTTCCTGAATTCAATGCACGAAGCGATGACCTTGCTGCGTACCCGCGGTCCCGCCGAAGCGACAGAAGCAATACAACGCGCACTGCGAGGGGGCGCTGCTGATGGGATGCGGGACAAGGCGCGAGAGCCCGTGGTTTTTCCGTTCGCCGAGACAATAGCAAAGGACATCACACCGCACACGCCACGAGAACACAGCAATGATGTCGAAGACCGAGGGCATTTCAGCACGCATGCGTATTCGAACGCCGCAGGCTCCCGACAGTATCGGCTGTACGTGCCGGCGGGCGCAGTCGGCGAGCCGCTGCCATTGATTGTGATGCTTCACGGCTGCACACAGAACGCCGACGATTTTGCAGCAGGGACGCAGATGAATGCGCTTGCCGAGCAGCATCGATGTCTTGTCGCGTATCCGGTGCAGCCGCAACAGGCCAATCCGTCGAAGTGCTGGAACTGGTTCAAACCAGACGATCAGCATCGCGAGAATGGTGAGCCGTCATTGATCGCAGGCATCACGCGCGAAATCATCGCGGCCCACAACGTCGATCCTGCGCGCGTGTACGTCGCGGGTCTGTCTGCGGGCGGCGCGATGGCGGCGATCATGATCGCCACGTATCCTGACCTGTACGCTGCAGCGGGTGTGCATTCCGGTCTGCCCGTGGGCAGCGCGCACGATTTGCCCTCTGCGCTTGCCGCAATGAAAGGCGGCAAACGCCGCAGCGCGGCGGCGCACGCGAAGCGCGCTAAACACTCGCCGAAACGACCCATGATCGTCTTTCACGGCGACGCGGACGCCACGGTTCACGTCGCGAATGCTACGCAGTTGGTACAGGGCTTCGACGCGCGAGCCGATAAGAGCAGTGAAGGGCGTCGGGCCGATGCGGGGCGGCGTAGCTGTACCGTTTCGAGGCTTGCTTCCCCCGATGGTATCGACGCGGAGTTGTGGACCATTCATGGCGCGCCGCACGCGTGGTCAGGCGGTAGTGCACGCGGGAGTTACACGGACCCAAGCGGTCCGGACGCGAGTGCTGAAATGCTGCGATTCTTTCTTGACCATCCCAAACGGGGATGAGGCGCGACCAACGCTGTTCTTCCCAGGAAGAGCAGCGTCTACCTTCTGACTTCTTTCAACCTCTGTTAGCTCGACTGTTTTGCCGATGACTGTGCTTTCGGCACAGACCCAGCCTGTACGACGCGTGCGTCTTCCTGCGTCACAGCGCCGACGTATTTCCAGCCGTCCGGCAACTTCACGAACGTGTAGCCCGTGGGCGCATCGACGAACACGGTGAAAACGGGCGAGTCAGCCTTCGCCTCGGAAACTGCTTGCGCGTGCGACACCGTCGGCGCGGCCAGCAGCGCGACAGCGAAAAGTGACGAGGAAATCAGCTTCATTGCACAATCCTTGAGATGTTGAACCGCTCGACCATCGAACCTGACCGATGGCCACGATATTTCTGTAACGACCATTACAGATATTGAAGCACGGGCGGTGCGTGTGCGTCCATAATTTTGTTATGATCGACATAGAATTCAGTATTCGCGGGTTTGCGACAATCGCTTGCCAGGAGGGGACATGGAGCCGGCCAGCTACGGCGAAACCAAAGGACGCGGCAGACCAAGAGCATTTGAGCGCGAGGTGGCGCTCAGGCGCGCGATGGACCTTTTCTGGGAAAAGGGCTTCGATATGTGCTCGATGTCGGATCTCGTCGAAGCAATGGGCGTCAACTCGCCGAGCATCTACGCGGCGTTCGGCAACAAGGAAAGCCTGTATCGCGAGGCGGTCGAGCTATACGTCCAGGCCGAAGGCGGCGCGGCGCTAAGGAACTTCGAATCGCGCGCGACGTTGCGCGAAAGCCTCGAAGCCATGTTCGACGCAAGCATCGAGCTTTTCACGGGCGGACAGCGTTCCCGTGGATGCATGATTTTTCTCGGCGGCGCGGGGATTGGCGCAGAGCACGTCGAACTGCGAAACTTCCTTCAGGCGTTGCGGCTAAAGGTGGCTCGAACCGTCGAAAAGCGCTTGAAGAAGGCCGTCGAACAAGGGGAACTCGTGCCTGACGCGGACGCTGCGGCGCTTGCTACATTGTGCATGTCGGTTTTTTCCGGCCTGTCCGTCCAGGCCGCCGACGGCGCCAGCAAACGCAAGCTGCACGCCGGGGTTGCGCAGTTGCTGGCGATGATTCCTTTTCGCCCAGCGTCGCATTGAGCTAAAGCCAGTTTGTAGGCGATGAGCGAACGGGTGAGCGCTATCCTGACGGATTGCCAGGTAATCACACGCATTATCGAACCATGGACCTGAACCTGATCGGCCTGTTTGTCGAGATCGTCGAATCGCGCAGTCTTAGCGCCGCCGCGCGCAAGCTCGGCATGACGCGCGCAAACATCAGCCAGCGGCTCAAGCTGCTGGAACGCGAAACGGGCGCGCAATTGCTGCGCCGCTCGACCCGAAGCCTCGAACTGACGCAAGCGGGACATACGCTATACGATTGCGGCCAGCGCATGCTGGAAGACCTGCGCACGGCTCGCGCATCGATTGACAGCCTCGGGCACACCTTGAGCGGCCGTGTCCGCATCAGCGTGCCGACCGGCTTCGGCAGAATGTTTCTCGGCGAACGACTGCTCGAGTTCGCACGCATGCATCCGGGCATTTCGCTCAATGTCACGTTCAACAACCGGATCGAAGACCTGATCGCCGCTGAAGTCGACGTCGCGTTGAGGATCACGGCGACACCGCCGCTGGATTACGTGGCGCGCAACATCTGCTCGATTGACTGGAACCTGTATGCGTCGGCTGAGTACGTCGAAAAGCACGGTCCAATCAACTGCCCCGGCGACCTCGAAAAGCAGACGCTGGTCGCGTCGCCCTATCCGGCACGGCGGGTCACGATGACGCTCACACATCGACAGGACGAGTCGGACGTCCACGTGATCGCGATTCAGCCTGCGCTGCAGTCTTCGGACTATCCGTTTCTGACCGAGGCGGTGTGCCAGGGCATGGGCATCGGGCTGTTGCCGGCCTATGTGCCGCACGCGCCGATGAGCCGTGGATTGCTGCGGATCCTGCCGGATTTCCGTGTGGCCGGCTTGCAGAACACGTTGTATATCGTGACCCTTCCGAACCGCTATCCGTCGCCGGCGACGCAAGCCCTGATCGACTACCTGCGAGCCGAAATCCTGTTGCTCGCGCAAGCCTGGAACTAGGGCGGGCGTTTCCGCTCCGCACCACGCTCAGGCTATCTCCGTCCTACAAACCCGCTAGCCCGGCATCGAACTTCAGTGGCGAATCATCTCGCCCCGCAGGACGTTGTCGCGGTCACTGTCAATTTTCAGTTAACAGTTCGTCAACTGCCAGTTAGATTGTCAACGCGTCTCCCGCATTTAACAATCAACCCACACGAAATACATGGAGACGCGGGCAATGACACCCGAACAGACCGGACACGCTGTCAGGCGTGAGCTGTGCAACCGCATTCTCGTCGTAACCGTCGATAAGCCACCCGTCAACGCGCTTGGCGCGAACGTGCGGCGCCAACTACGCGACGCTATCCAGGCCGCCGAAAAAGATCCGGACGTCGACGCCGTGTTGCTGGTTGGCGCGGGCCGCAACTTCATTGGTGGCGCGGATATCCGGGAGTTCGGCAAGCCGCCGCTACCGCCGTCGCTGCCCGAGGTTTGCAACACGATTGAAGCATGCCGCAAGCCGGTTGTAGCGGCCATTCACGGCGCTGCACTCGGCGGCGGCCTCGAGGTCGCACTCGCTGCGCATTTCCGGATCGCGCTCGGCGCTGCCAGACTCGGCTTGCCCGAGGTGACGCTCGGCTTGCTGCTGGGCGCAGGCGGCACGCAGCGTGCGCCACGTCTTGTCGGCGCGAAGGCCGCGCTGGATCTGATGTTGAGCGGCCGTCATGTCGGCGCAAAAGAGGCTCACGCGCTTGGCCTCGTCGACCTCGTCGGCGAAACCGACGACGTGCTGGCCGAAGGTCTCGCCTATGTGCAGGCCTTGCTCGACGCGCAGGCTCCTGTCCGCCGGACCCGCGACGCCGACGGACTGGCGGACCGCGCGGCAAGCCGAGCCGCCATCGAAGCCGCGCGCGCCGAATCGTCGAAGAAATCCCACGGGCTGTTCTCGCCGCTAAAGATCGTCGATGCGGTGCAAGCGGCGCTCGAACTGCCTTTCGACGATGGCCTGCGCCACGAACGCCAACTGTTTCTCCAATGCCTCGACAGCCCGCAGCGAGCGGGTTTGATTCACGCGTTCCTCGCCGAGCGCGAGGTGTTGAAAGCTCCCGAAACGCGAAACGCAAAGCCGCGCAAGATCGCGAGCGTCGGCGTAGTGGGCGGCGGCACGATGGGCGCGGGCATCGCGGTGGCGGTACTGGATGCGGGCCTGCCCGTGACGATGGTCGAACGTGACGATGTATCGCTTGCGCGCGGCCTTGCGCATATCGAGAAGGTCTACGACAACCTGATCGCGAAGGGTCGCATGACGCCGGAGGCCAAGGCAGCCGTCCTCGCGCGCTGGAACGGCAGCACGTCCTACGACGCCCTCGGCACGGCCGATCTCGTGATCGAAGCCGTATTCGAAGAGATGACCGTCAAGCATGCCGTGTTCGCCAAGCTCGACCGGGTCTGCAAGCCGGGCGCCGTGCTCGCGACCAACACCTCGTATCTCGACATCGACGCCATTGCCGCAAGCGTGTCGCGTCCTGGCGATGTCGTGGGCCTGCACTTCTTCTCGCCCGCCAACATCATGAAGCTGCTCGAAGTCGTGGTGCCCGCGCAGGTCAGCGCCGACGTGGTCGCCACCGCGTTCGATCTGGCGAAGAAGCTGCGCAAGGTGCCGGTGCGGGCGGGCGTATGCGACGGCTTCATCGGCAATCGCGTGCTGGCGATCTATCGCGCGGCCGCCGACCACATGATGGAAGACGGCGCGTCGCCGTATCAGATCGACCGCGCGGTCCGTGCGTTCGGCTTTCCGATGGGACCGTTCCAGGTGGCGGACCTCGCGGGCGGCGACATCGGTTGGGCGACGCGCAAGCGCCGCGCCGCCACGCGCGATCCGCAGCAGCGCTATGTGCAGATCGCCGACCGCATCTGCGAGCGCGGCTGGTTCGGCCAGAAGACGGGGCGCGGCTACTACGTGTATGCCGACGGCGCGCGCACCGGCAAGCCTGACCCGGAAGTCGAGTCGATCATCGATGCCGAGCGCGAGCGTGCCGGCGTTACGCCGCGCGCGTTCTCCGATGAAGAAATCATGCGGCGCTACATGGCGGCCATGATCAACGAAGGCGCGAACGTCGTGCATCAGCGCATCGCGCTGCGTCCGCTCGATGTGGACGTGACGTTCCTCTACGGCTACGGCTTTCCGCGCCGTCGCGGCGGACCGATGCAGTACGCCGATACGGTTGGCCTCGACAAGGTGCTCGCCGACATCCGCGAGTTTGCGCAACAGGACCCGGTGTTCTGGCAGCCGTCGCCACTGATCGTCGATCTCGTCGAGCGCGGCGCCACGCTGGCGAGCCTCAACCACGCCGCCTGATCCGTTCAACCCCTCATCCCCTTTTGCAGATTCAGACCATGCGAGAAGCCGTTATCGTCTCCACCGCGCGCACGCCGCTGACCAAAGCGCATCGCGGCGAATTCAACATCACACCAGGTCCCACGCTTGCGTCGTTTGCCGTGCGGGCCGCCGTGGAGCGCTCGGGCATCGACCCGGAACTGATCGAGGACGCGATCCTCGGCTGTGGCTATCCCGAAGGCATCACGGGCCGCAACGTCGCGCGCCAGACCGTGATCCGCGCCGGCTTGCCGCTGTCGATCGCGGGCACGACCGTCAACCGCTTCTGCGCGTCGGGACTGCAGGCCATCGCGATGGCGGCAGGACGCATCGTCGTCGACGGTGCGCCCGCCATGATCGCGGGCGGCGTCGAAAGCATCTCCGGGATCCGGACGCGCGAAGACGGCGTGAGCGGGCTCGACCCGTGGATCGTCGAGCGCAAGCCCGCGCTCTACATGGCGATGATCGACACGGGCGACATCGTGGCGCAGCGCTACGGCATCAGCCGCGAAGCGCAGGACCGTTTCTCCGTCGAAAGCCAGCGCCGCACGACGGAAGCGCAACTTGCCGGCCGCTACGCCGACGAGATCGTGCCTGTCACCACCACGATGGCCGTGACCGACAAGGAGATGGGCGCCGTCAGCCAGCGCGAGGTCACGGTGTCCGCCGACAACTGCAATCGCCCCGGCACGACGTACGAGGCACTCGCGAAGCTCGCGCCCATCAAGGGCGTGGACAAATTCGTCACAGCGGGCAACGCCTCGCAGAACGGCGATGGCGCCTCCGCCTGTGTGATGGTGGAAGCGAAGACCGCCGAGCGCGCGAACCTCGTTCCCCTCGGCGCGTTTCGCGGCCTCGCGGTCGCGGGCTGCGAACCGGACGAAATGGGCATCGGTCCCGCGCTTGCCGTACCGAAGCTGCTCGCGCGCCACGGACTCACGATCGACGACGTCGGTCTGTGGGAACTCAACGAAGCATTTGCATCGCAGGCGATCTACTGCCAGCAACGCCTCGGTATTCCCGCCGAGCGGCTCAACGTCAATGGCGGCGCGATCTCGATCGGCCATCCGTTCGGTATGACGGGAGCGCGCCTCGCGGGGCACGTCCTCATCGAGGGCCGCCGGCGCGGCGTGAAGTACGCGGTCGTCACGATGTGCATTGCCGGCGGCATGGGTGCCGCTGGCCTGTTCGAAATCTATTGAGAGAAACGAGATCATGGATCTGAACTTCACCCCCGAGGAGGAAGCCTTTCGCGAGCGCGTCGTGCGCTTCCTGAAAGAAAAACTGCCTGCGAGACTTTCCAGCAAGGTCCGCAACGGCTTGCACCTCACACGCGCGGACATGATCGAGTGGCACGCGATCCTGAACGAACAGGGCTGGCTCGCGAATCATTGGCCGGAACAGTACGGCGGCCCAGGCTGGAACGCCGTGCAGAAGTTCATCTTCGAGAACGAATGCGCGCTGGCGGCCGCGCCGCGCATCGTGCCGTTCGGCGTGAACATGCTCGGACCCGTGCTCATCAAGTACGGCAGCGAAGCGCAGAAGCGCTATTGGCTGCCGCGCATTCTCGAAGGCGCCGACTGGTGGTGCCAGGGCTATTCGGAGCCGGGTTCGGGTTCCGATCTCGCGTCGGTGAAGACGAGCGCGGTGCGCGGCATCGACGACGAAGGCGAGCACTACATCGTCAACGGCCAGAAGACGTGGACCACGCTCGGCCAGCACGCGAACATGATCTTCTGCCTCGTGCGCACCGCAACCGATGTGCGCAAGCAGGAAGGCATCAGTTTTCTGCTGGTGGACATGAACTCGCCAGGCGTCGAAGTGCGTCCGATCATCACGCTCGAAGGCGAGCACGAGATCAACGAAGTGTTCTTCACCGATGTGCGCGTACCCGTCGCCAATCTCGTCGGCGAGGAGAACAAGGGCTGGACGGTCGCGAAGTATCTGCTGACGTATGAGCGCACGAACATTGCGGGCGTGGGCTTCTCGGTCGCGGCGCTGGCGCGCTTGCGCCGGATCGCGGCGAAGGTCACGCGCAACGGCCGGCCGCTCGCCGACGATCCGTACTTCGCGGCACGCCTCGCACGCGTCGAGATCGACCTCGAAAACATGAAGACCACGAACCTGCGCGTGATCGCGGCCGTCGCGGGCGGCGGCGTGCCGGGCGCGGAAAGCTCGATGCTCAAGATTCGCGGCACGGAGATTCGCCAGGAGCTTTCGTCGCTGACGCGCCGCGCGATGGGACCGCATGCGCAGCCGTTCATCGAGGAAGCGCTGCACGAAGGCCATGACGAAGCGCCCGTCGGCCCCGAGGGCGCCGCGAGCGCCGCCGCGCTCTACTTCAACAACCGCAAGCTGTCGATCTTCGGCGGCTCCAATGAAATCCAGAAGAACATCATCTCGAAGATGATCCTGGGACTTTGAGAGGATCACGATGAATTTCCAGCATACCGAAGACCGCCGCATGCTGGCGGATACGCTGAACCGCTTCGTGCATCAGGAATATGGCTTCGCGACGCGCGATGCGCTCGCGCGCAGCGACTCGGGCTTTAGCCGCGAACTGTGGGTCCGCTTTGCGGAACTGGGCGTGGTCGGCGCGCTCTTCCAGGAGGCCGATGGCGGCTTCGGCGGAGAGGGCTTCGATATCGCCGTCGTCTTCGAAAGCCTTGGGCGCGGCCTCGTGGTCGAGCCATTTCTCGGCGCGCTGGTGGTGGGGCGCGCGCTGGCCAGTGCCGGCAGCGGCGTGCAAAAAGCGCTCATTGCGAGCCTGATCGAAGGCCACGCGGTTGCGGCGCTCGCCCACGACGAACCCAGCTCGCATTACGAACTGAGCAAGGTGACGACGCGCGCCGTGCACGGCTCGAACGGCTGGGTGCTGACGGGCGCGAAATCGGTCGTGCAGCAGGGCGCCGAGGCTGACTTCTTCCTCGTCTCCGCACGCACGAGCGGCGCTGCCGACGCCGAGGATGGCATCTCGCTCTTTGTCGTCCCGCGCGACGCGGTGGGCGTCAGCGTGCGTGGCTACGGGAAGATCGATGGCGGACGGGCCGCCGAAGTCTGTCTGAACGAAGTGTGCCTTCCCGACACCGCTTTGCTTGGCGAACGGGACGCAGGCTTCGCGACGCTCGAACGCAGCATCGGCGCCGGCGTGCTCGCGTTGTGCGCGGAAGCGCTGGGTGCGATGGATGTCGCGAAGGAGCACACGCTCGAGTATCTACGCACGCGCAAGCAGTTCGGCGTCGCGATCGGCAGCTTCCAGGCGCTGCAGCATCGCATGGCCGATCTGCTGCTCGAAATCGAGCAGGCCCGCTCAGCCGTCATCAACGCTGCCGCAGCGTTCGGCGCAGCGCGCGTCGAGCGCGAGCGTGTGTTGTCGGCGGCGAAGGTCACGATCGGGCGCATCGGCGCGCTCGTTGCCGAAGAGTGCATCCAGATGCACGGCGGCATCGGCATGACGTGGGAACTGCCGCTTGCGCACTTCGCGAAGCGCCTTGTGATGATCGACCATCAACTCGGTGACGAAGATCACCATCTCGAACGCTTTATCACATTGGGCCGGAGCTAACACCGTGAATGAACCTATCCTTGCGCGCCGCGACGGCGCGGTGCAAGTGCTGTCCTTTAACAACCCGGCCGCGCGTAACGCGCTCACGTCCGAGGTGTACGAAGCCCTTCCGGCCGCGCTCGCTGAGGCTGGCCGTGATCCCGAGGTTGGCGCGATCGTACTGACGGGTGTAGGCGGCGCGTTTTGCGCAGGCGGCGATCTGAACCGGCTCGCGCAACGTCGCGCGCTGACACCGCCCGAGCGGCGCGCGGGCATCGAAAGTCTGCACGACATGATTCGCGCCATTCGCGATTGCAGCAAACCCGTGATCGCGGCAGTCGAAGGCGCGGCAGCGGGCGCGGGCCTTTCGATCGCGCTGGCGTGCGACATGCTGGCCGCCGCACGAAATGCGTCGTTCTCGGTCGCGTACATCAAGGTCGGCCTCTCGCCCGATGGCGGCGCGACCGCGTTTCTGTCGGGGCTCGTCTCCCGGCAACTGCTGACCGAGTTGTGCCTGACGGGCAGGCCCGTCACGGGTGAGCGCATGCACGCGCTCGGCGTCGCCAATCGTCTCGCCGAGCCGGGCAGCGCGCTGACGGAGGCCATCGCGATGGCGCAGTCGCTCGCGGCCGGTCCGGAACGCGCGATTGCCCGCATCAAACGCTTGTGCCGTCAAGCCGGCGAGAACACGCTCGAAGCGCAACTGGACCTCGAAGCGCAATACATGACGGAGTCGCTCGGCGACGACGAATCCGCCGAAGGCATCGCCGCCTTCTTCGGCAAGCGCCCGGCTGATTTCTCCGCGCTGCGCCGTGTTTCGCCCGTGGATTCGCACTAGACGTGGTGTGCGCGTCACTCTCCCTTGTCACTCCGGATTAGCCATGTCGAACCTGAATTCTTCTCTGCCGCTTGCCGGCGTACGCATTCTCGATCTGTCGCGCGTGCTCGCCGGACCGTGGTGCGCGATGGTGCTCGGCGACCTCGGCGCTGAAATCATCAAGGTCGAGCACCCAAAGCGCGGTGACGACACGCGCGACTGGGGCTTGCGCGTCGGCGCGAGCGAAACGACCTATTTCAACAGCGTCAACCGGAACAAGCGCTCGGTGTGCCTCGACCTGCAGACGCCCGAAGGGCAGCGGCTCGCCCGCGAGCTGGCTCAGCAGAGCGACGTCGTGATCCAGAACTTCAAGTACGGCGGCGCGGAAAAACTCGGCCTCGGCTATGAACAGCTCAGCCAGGGGCGCGAGGATCTCATCTACTGTTCGATCTCCGGCTACGATCGCCGCGGACCGGAAGCGTCACGTCCCGGCTACGACGTGGTCGTGCAGGGCGAGGCGGGACTGATGGCGCTCAACGGAGAAGCCGATCAGCCGCCCCTCAAATTCGGCATCGCCGCCGTCGACCTGTTCACGGGCATGTATTCCGCTCAGGCCGTACTCGCGGCGCTGTTCGAGCGGCAGAAGTCGGGCAAGGGACGCCACATCGAAATGGCGCTCTTCGATTGCGGCCTGATGATCACGTCGTACTGCGGACTCGAGTCGATGCTGATGGGCGACGATCCGCCGCGCTACGGCAATGCGCATCCTTCGATCGTGCCCTACGGCGTGTTCGATGCGGAAGATGGGCCGGTGGTCATCGCGGTCGGCACCAACCGCCAGTACGAGCGTTTCTGTCGCGAAGTGATCGAGCGCCCGGATCTCGTCGACGAAGAACGGTTCCGCACGAACATCGTTCGGGCGGCCAACCGCGAAGCGCTCGTGCCCGAAATCAGGCGCGAGCTCGGCAAGAGAAAACGCCTGGACCTGCTGGAGCGTCTGACTCAGGCGGGCATTCCGTGCGGCGAAGTACTCGGTCTGCACGAGGCGCTCACGTCGAAGCGAGCATCCGAGGGCGGACTCGTGACGACCTACACGCATCCCGAAGCCGGCAGCACGCACGTGCTCGCGCCGCCGTACCGCTTCGACGGCGTACGCCTGCCTGTGCGAAGCGGCCCGCCGAAACTCGGCGAGGGCACGAACGACGTTCTTCAGTCCCTGCTCGGACTGTCCGACGAACAACTTTCACAACTGAAGGCCGAGGGCGTCGTCTGACGCTGCATGTCGCCTTACCGCATGGTGGACTGTTCAATGAGTCAGATCGCTTTTCGAAACACCGTGACCGAGCTGTTCGGCACGCGGCTGCCCATCGTCGCCGGCGGGCTGATGTGGCTCGCCGATGCGGACTATGTCGCCGCCGCGTCGCGTGCCGGCATCATCGGCTTTATTACGGCTGCGAGTTTTCCGGAGCAGCAAGCGTTGCGTGCGGAAATCCGGCGCTGTCGCGAGCTGTGCGAAGGCGGCCCGTTCGGCGTCAACGTCTCGATGCTGCCCAAGCTCGTCCCCGGCGAGAAGACGCGGGAAGTGTTCGAACTGATCGTCGATGAAGGCGTGAAGTTCGTCGAAACGTCGGGGCGCAATCCGGAGGAATTCTTGCCGCTGCTGAAAGAAGCCGGCGTCAAGGTGCTTCACAAGGTGCCCGCCGTGCGGTTTGCAGTCAAGGCGGCTGCGCTCGGCGTCGATGCCGTCGCGATCGTCGGTGCCGAATGCGGCGGACATCCCGGGCTCGATATGGTCGGTTCGTTCGTCAATGCCGCGTGGGCCGAGAGCCAGCTGGACATTCCTTATCTGATCGGCGGCGGCATCGGCCGCGGCTCGCAACTCGCTGCGGCGCTCGCGATGGGCGCTTCCGGTGTGGTTGTCGGCACGCGCTTCGCGGTAGCCGAGGAGATCTGGGCACATGCGGACTACAAGCAACGGCTGGTAGACGCCGGACCGACCGACACCGAGCTGAGCATGCAGTCCTTGCGCAACACCGTGCGGACGCTGCGCAACGAAACTACGGCCGCGGTGAAGGAGATCGAGGCACAGAACCCGGATGTGACGATTCAGGACCTGATGCCGATGGTGGCCGGCAAGATCGGCCGCAATGCCTATGTGACGGGCGACTGGTCGAAGGGACTGCTCTCCGCGGGGCAGTCTCTTGCCTTCGTCGATCGCATCGAACCGCTTGCCGAGATCGTGCGTCGCTTCGAGCGCGACATGTGGCAGGCGATGGGACGACTGCTCGTCGCCTGAACGGGTTCACTCAGCAGGAACATCTGAAACAAGAGCTGCCGAAGCAGCCAGCAAAGCCGTTGTTGCGAATCGTGAAGGCATATTTCATCCGTCATCGAAGACGTCCGCAAATAACTGGGAGGAGACAGTCCCATGCATCAGGTCCACATCGATTCAATCAAGGCGAGCGCCGCGTACCGGCGGCTTATTACGTCACGCCGCCGCTTCAGCTTTACGCTGACGGCGCTGATGGTCGTCATCTTCTACGGCTTTATCCTGTTCGTCGCGCTCGCGCCGCACATGCTGGCCCATCCGCTGTATGCGGGCGCCACGACGAGCGTTGGTGTCGTCGCGGGCGTCGGCATCATCCTGACATCGATCGGGTTGACCGGCTGGTACGTGCTACATGCCAACCGCACGCTCGATCCGTCGATGAGCGCGCTGCTCGCCAGCGTCCGGAAAGGAGACTGAATGATGAAGCACATTCGCTCTCTGTCATGCGCGAGCCTTGCGTCGCTGCCTGCGCTTGCTCACGCTTCCGCCATCGAAGGTCCCGTTCCCGATCACGTCGCGCTGAATCCCGTTGCGATCGGCATGTTCCTGCTGTTCGTGCTCGTGACGCTCGGCATTACGCGCTGGGCGTCACGCAAGACGCGCACGACGAAGGACTTTTATAGCGCGGGTGGCGGCATCTCCGGGTTTCAGAATGGTCTCGCCATTGCCGGGGACTATATGTCGGCGGCTTCGTTCCTGGGCCTATCGGGCATGGTGTTTATGTTCGGCTTCGACGGGCTGATCTATTCGATTGGCTTTCTGGTCGGGTGGCCGTTTGTGATGTTTCTGCTCGCCGAACCGTTACGCAATCTCGGCAAGTTCACCTTCGTCGATGTGGTCGCCTACCGTTTCGAACAAGCGCCGATTCGCCTGCTGACAGCCAGCACGTCGCTCGTCGTCGTGATTTTCTATCTGGTCGTGCAGATGGTCGGAGCGGGTAAGCTGATCCAGTTGCTGTTCGGTTTGCAGTACTGGATCGCGGAAGTGATCGTCGGCGCGCTGATGGTGATCTACGTGTTCTTTGGCGGCATGACGGCGACTACCTGGGTGCAGATCATCAAGGCCGTGCTGCTGCTGTGCGGCGCGACGTTCATGGCCGTCAGCGCGCTTGCGCAATTCGGCTTCAGTCCCGAAGAGATGTTTCGTCGAGCCGTCGATGTTCACCCCGGCGCACTCAGCATCATGGGCCCCGGCAAGCTGCTGAAAGATCCGTTCAATGCGCTTTCGCTCGGCATCGCGCTGATGTTCGGCACGGCGGGCTTCCCGCATATCCTGATGCGCTTCTTCACGGTGCCCAGCGCGAAGGAGGCACGCAAGTCGGTGTTTGTGGCCACCGGCTTCATCGGGTATTTCTATTTGCTGACCTTCATCATCGGCTTCTCGGCAATCGCACTGCTTGCGCAGCATCCCGAGTTCTTCAAGACTGCCGCCGACGGGCATTTCAATCTGACCCATGATCTGCTCGGCGGCTCGAACATGGTCGCCGTCAAGCTGGCGCAGGCAGTGGGCGGCAACCTGTTCTACGGCTTCATCGCGGCCGTGACCTTCGCGACGATACTCGCGGTGGTGGCGGGGCTCACGCTCTCGGGAGCGACCACGGTTTCGCACGATCTCTACGCATGCTGGCTCGCTCGCGGCCATGCAAACGAAGCCCGGGAAATGCGTATGTCGCGGATGGCGACACTGACGTTGAGCGTCATCGCGATCGGACTCGGCATTCTTTTCGAGCACGTCAACGTTGCATTCCTGGTCGGTCTCGTGGCAGCGATAGCGGCAAGTGCAAACTTCCCGGTGCTGGTGTCGTCGATCTTCTGGCGCGGCATGACGACGCGCGGTGCAGTCATGGGCGGCGGTCTCGGACTGATCTCCTCCGTGCTGCTGACGCTGTTTTCGAAATCGTTGTGGGTCGACGTGCTGCATCAGGCACATGCGCTGGTACCGCTCGACAACCCCGCGCTGATTTCAGTGCCGCTCGCATTCGGAGGCATCTGGTTCTTCTCGATGCTGGATCGCGGCGCCCGTGCGCGGCGGGAGCGGGAGGCGTTTGCGCTGCAGGAGTTCTATGGGCAGACGGGACTGTTGTCAGTGAAGGCAGTCGACCATTGAGACAGTTCGGAGGCCACGCAGCGTTTGCGTGCGCCTCGTACTCAAAGCGCGGTCAATGCTTCATGCAATGTCGAGCGAAACTTTTGCACAGCCGGCGACATGTACGTTTTCCTGCGATAGAACAGCCGGATCCTGCTTTCGAAGATCGCTGTTTCGTATGGCAGCGCAACGAGATCGCGGCCCGCATAGGTCTGAAGCATCTGCTCGGTCAGCATCGTGATCAGATCGCTGTTGCGCAGCAAGGACGTTAGCAACGAGATCGACGCGTCGGTTTCGATCATTGCTTGAGGGGGCGCCAGATCATGGTCATCGAAGTAGTGCTCGACGATCTGGCGCAGCCCGTGACCCGGCAGCGGCAACAGCCATTTCGCCGCCTGCAGCATGCGCGGATCGGCGGGCGTACGCGTCAGCGGATGACCTTGCCGCGCCACGATCCGGTAGCGCTGCCTGCCGATCTCGTCCGACTGGAGTTCTTCGTCCTCAACGGTGTCCGGCATGAAGCAAAGCGCGAGGTCCAGTTGCCCGTCCTTCAGTTCGTCGAATAACAGCGCCGACACCTGCACGGAAAGCCGGAAGGAAACGGCGCTCTCACGCGTCGTATAGCCGGCAAGCGTGGGCAGCAGCGCGGATTCCAGCAAGGCGGGCACGACGCCGATGCGGATCTTGCCCACCGACGCGGACTTCGCCGCCGCCATCTCCGCGTAGGTTTGCGCGACGGAGGCGCCTACATCGGCGGCACGCTCGACCAGCACGCGTCCCGCGGCGGTCAGATCGACGCCGCGGCCCTTGCGGTCTACGAGGCGCGTGTCGAACTCGGCTTCGAGCCGCTGCAGGATCTTCGACACAGCGGATTGCGTGAGCCCGGTTTTCTGTGCCACGCGATGCAGATTGCGCGTCTGCGCCAGCACGGAGAATACGTGCAGGTCTTCGATTCTCATCCTGTGTCCGTCAGCCGTTGCCGATGCCCAACTCTAGCGGAAATCCGCACGTCACGGCGCCGGTATTCCCCGCGGGAATCAAACGGCGCCACGCTTTCCGCGCGGCGCGTCGAACAATAGAGTCAACATCTTTTGTTCGAACCGGGAGTGCATCTTGTCCGACGTTTATCACCCAGCCGCGCGTGGCGTCGATGCGCCGATGCCGGCCGGAAACCGCCTCGCGATGGTTGCCGTCATGCTGGCCGTCGCGCTGGCGACGCTCGATACCGCGATCGCAAACACGGCGCTGCCCGCGATCGCCGCCGATCTTCACGCCACGTCAGCCGAGTCGGTTTGGGTCGTCAACGCCTATCAGCTCGCGATGGTTGCGACGATACTGCCGTTCGCCGCGCTAGGCGACGTACTGGGGCACAGGCGCGTCTACATCGGCGGCCTGGCGCTGTTCACGGTTGCATCGCTGGCTTGCGCGGCCGCGCCGACGCTGCCGCTGCTCGCTGCCGCCCGGCTGCTGCAAGGGCTTGGCGGGAGCGCGATCACGAGCGTCAGCATCGCGCTCGTCAGTGCGCTCTATCCGCGACACCAGCTGGGACGCGGCGTCGGCGTCAATGCGCTCGTCGTTGGCGTGTCGGTGGCCGTCGGGCCGACCATTGCGTCGCTGATTCTTTCCACGGCTTCGTGGTCATGGCTCTTCATGATCAACGTGCCGCTTGGGCTGATTGGACTCGCGTTCGCTCTGCCTGCGCTGCCGCGTACGGCCAAAGGCCCGCATCCATTCGATCCCGTTGCGGCCTTGCTGAGCGTGATCACGTTCGCGTCGCTGATTTTCGCGCTTGGTGAAGGCGGGCAACGTGCGCCTGCCGCTCATGTATTCGGCGCGCTTGCACTCGCGTTGGTTTTCGGCGCGTGGCTGATGCGTCGCGAAGCAGGGCGGCTCGCGCCGATGTTGCCCGTGGATCTGCTCAGACGACCCGCCTTCGCGCTGTCGGCGGTGACGGCCGTTTGCGGCTTTGCTGCGCAAGGCTTCGCGTTCGTGTCGCTTCCGTTCTATTTCGAAGACGTGCTGCATCGCAGCCAGATCGAGACGGGTTTTCTCATCACGCCGTGGCCCGTTGTCGTGGCGATCGTGGCGCCCATAGCGGGACGGCTGTCGGACCGGTATCCGCCAGGCGTGCTGGGCGCGACGGGGCTGGCCTGTCTGTGCACGGGACTGGTGTCGCTGGCGCTAATGCCTGCTGATCCGTCCGTGTATGCCATCGCAACGCGAATGGCGCTCTGCGGAGTAGGCTTCGGCTTGTTCCAGTCACCGAACATCAAGGCGCTGATGGCGAGCGCGCCGCATGCGCGTAGCGGCGGGGCGAGCGGTGTCGTCGCGACCTCGCGCCTGATCGGGCAGGCCACGGGCGCCGCACTCGTCGCGTTGTGTTTCGGCGTGGCCGGCCGGCACGGATCGACCCTCGCGCTGGCAGGCGGCGCGATGTTTGCGGGTGTGGGCTGCATCGCTAGCGGATTGCGCCTGCTGGCTAGCTCGCATCGGTTGGGGAGTGCGGGCGAGTGAGCGGAGCACTTACCGCATGCCATTCATCGTTCATCAGAAGGGACGCTGCGCGCCGATGACCGCACGCCACCGGCTGCGCCGCTATTGGAAACTGTCGTGCAGATAGTCGCGCACGGCGGTGAGTATTTCATCGGAGAGCGGATCGCCCCGCACCGCACGCGCGAGCGTGGCCGCGCCCACCAGCATCGAAAGGCGGGCGATCGCGCGCTGACGCGCTCTCTTCGACGGGCGCGGACCAGCAAACGACGCCAGTCTGCCGAGCATCGACTTGAGACCTTGTAGGTATGCACCGCGCACCGGCTTGGTCGCGTCCTCGCGGGCCACATCCGCGGCGAGCCCTACGGCGGGACACCCACCGCCGGGCTCGTCGCGTTGCTTCGCGCTCAGATAGTGCTTCGCGAGTGCGTCGACGAAAGCCTGCTCGCCCGCATCTTCCTTGACCAACGATCTCCAGCGCACAACGGATTCGCCGAACGCCCGCTCGCACGCCACGGCCGCGAGTTCGTCCTTCGATTCGAAATGGCCGTAGAACCCGCCATGCGTGAGCCCCGCGCTCGCCATGATGTCGGTCACCGACACGCCGTTCAGTCCGCGCTCCTTGAACAAGCGTGCGGACGCCGCCTCGATCAGCCGGCGGTTCTCGTCGGTTTGTTCCCTCGATACGCGAGGCATCCGCGCCCTCCGTAGTGAGTGCGATGCACGCTGCCTTTACGGCAGCGTGCGTCGACCATGCGCTTATTACGCGTATTGTGCTTCGCCGTTACCGAACGACCAGTTCTCTTTCGGCACTTCGACGAGACTAACGAACAGGTCTTCGCGGCGCAGTCCGACGCGCGCGTGAAGGCCATCGTTGAGCGCCTTGTAGAAGGCTTTTTTGATTGCGAGATCGCGGCCCGCATTCAACGTGAGCTGCACGATGATGCACTGAGGCGAGCGCTCGATGCCGAGATAGGCCGGATCGGCAATGAAGTCGCCGAGCTTATGCTCGTTGACCACCATGAACCGGTCATTGGCGGGGACGTTCATCGTCGTGGTCATCGCCTTGTAGACCTCGTCGGCGACGGCGCTGCGATATTCGGCGGATTGGCCTTCTGCAAGATCGATGCGTACAAGTGGCATGATAATTTCCTTGATTTAAACGTCTATGCCGGCGCGCGGCGTCAGATTGAGCACAAGAAAAGCCCGGATAGCGGGCTCGGGTACAACTCGATAATAAATGATGGTCATCATTTATACAATAGATGATGGATGTCATTTATAGGACGGGAAAGAAACGGTTGCGCCTGATCCTTTTCCGCCTCGAACGTGTTCGGACCTGGCAGCGTCAATGTCAGAGGATTGCCAGCTACCGACAATGCTTTCCGCAGTACCCCTCGCCTGCTTTACGGCTGGCTGCTGCCTATACTTATACGCTGATACGCGCGGCGGAAAGTCGGTGGGCACGGTGGCGCACACTATCGCTGGCTGAACCTCAGCGCGGACTACCTGCTATCGAGACAGACCGATCTTCATGCGGTGGCGGTTCTGCAGAGACCCGGTCCTTCCTCGAAATGGGCGATAACGCTGATCATTCAGCGGCCCCGTCAGGTAGCGGCGGCGTCGGGACCGCCATTGAGCCACAAAGCTTTTAGCGAAGGAGTTCAGTATATGGCTATGGACCGTCGCACCTTTTCGGCGGCTGTGCTGGTATGCGCCGCAAGCGCTCTGGTGTCGGCACGCGCACTGGCGATCCCCCCTGCGCAAGTGAAAGCGCGCAATGTCGTGCTCGCGCATGGCCTGTTTGCCGATGGCTCATGCTGGTTGGACGTCATTGCGCGGTTGCAGGCAGCGGGCATGAATTGCACAGCCGTACAGAATCCTTTGACGACCTTGTCCGAGGCGGCTGACTCCGTGACCCGTGTGCTGGATCGACAGGATGGTCCGACCGTTCTCGTTGCGCATTCCTTCGCGGGCATGATCATCACCGAGACGGGCGTGCATCAGAACGTTTCGGCGCTGGTCTACGTGGCGGCGCGCGCGCCGGATGCCGGCGAGGACTACCCCGCGCTTGCAAAAAACTACCCCACGCCTCCTGCGTCAGCCGGCATTGTCTTTGACGGCGACGAGGGACGCCTCAGCGAGTCCGCATTCCTGCACGACTTCGCGGGCGACCTTCCGGAAGCGAGGGCGCGGACGCTGTACGCGGTCCAGGAGCCGTTCCACAAGGCCTTGCTGGCGGGGAAGACGGCTCACGCCGCATGGCGATCGAAGCCCAGCTACTACGCTGTTTCCACGGAAGATCGCACGATCAATCCCGATCTTCAGCGCTTTATGGCCAAGCGCATGAGTGCGAAGACAATCGAGGTCAAGTCGAGCCACCTGTCGTTGATCTCCCATCCGGACGAGATCAGCAGACTGATTCTTGAAGCTGCTCGACCATCAGCCTGACCGGCAACGGCAAGGTGGCGTCGTAGTGGAGTGGCCGAACGTTGTGTGCCACGGTATCGCCTGGACGGGGACTGCTGTCGATTCGTGACCCGCGAAGCAATGTCCCCACGATGACGCAGCCGCTGGCGCCGAACATGGCTGGAATCTTTTGAATGTCGGGCGGCTCGCGTCGCAGCTATCTTCGCGTCATCGAGTCCACGACATCCTGGGTCCTGACAACTGCATGCGCTAGAAACGCATAGTTGATCAACGCCGCCTTATAGCCATCGCCCCAGGTCGGATGACGCGGCCCCGCCGTAGCGTCGGCGACGACGGAGACTTCGAAACCCTGCTCGATCAGGTCGCGCAGGTGAGACTCGACACACATGTTGGCGAGCATCCCGCCCAGCACGACTTTCTGCACGTTACGCTTTCGAAGTTGCAGCGTCAGGTCATTTGTCTGCGGTCCGAAAACCTTGTGCGGGCTCACTACAATAGTCTCGCCGTCCTCGATAAACGGTTTGAACTCGTCCAGCCAGTCAGCACCCGATTTCTCGAAACCGCTCAGGTTCAGCGCACCCGTTCGTGCGAACGTGCCCGTTGCAAACTCGTCTGCCTCCAGTGGGCCGTTGAATGTCCACGCACGGTCGGTCGGATAGAAATAGTGTGGGGAGATGAACACGCTGAACTTCGCTGCTTTCGCTGCCTTGAAGATTTTCACCATGTTTTCGACTGTTTGATTTTCCGTCACACTTGCACCAACGGCGCCCCAGTTTTTGCCTGTGGGGCTCAACACGTCGTTCTGTGGATCGATAAACACTACTGCGGTATCGGCGGGGTTGCAGTTCATGATCGAACTCCAATGAGTGAATGGCGGGACGCGGGCATGCAGTACCAATGTAGGTGATCAGAGTCAACCCTGTCGATTGATTCCTGGCAGATCCCTTGCACATATCCGCTTCGGTCCAGATGGCGTTTCAATGCGCATCCGCTGGCACAAGCCATATTCCGAAGTCGCACACTTACGGACTCGTCATGAATGAAAGGTCACCGTCCGGCTATCGACATGTTTGCCGCGCTCTCGCCAATGTCTTGCGCGATGTAGCAAGCAGAGCTGGCACGGCTATGCTCGCCGCTGGATTTCCTCTGAGGACAGGTCTATAACTGGAGGACAAGAAAAGGCGCGTCCTTAAACATGTGCCCCTGCCACCTCTTCAGAGGATGCCTTCAATAACAGAAACTCACGCTGTTATCCGCACGTGCCGCCATTGATCGTTCTTTGCGGCATCGTGCTGGAGGCGGTGTATTACGAGCCTCACCGTAACAGGCTTCCCTTTCTGCGATCGGCAACCGAAAGTCTGTTGTTTTTTCAAATCAATGCATTTAGATTCGCAATCCTGATTGGATAGACTCGAATTGCATACTCGATAAAGGTGCAGAAATGAGAGTTCCTTTTGCTTCATTGTTGGTGGCTACTGCATTGTCTGCCGTCACGGGCTTGGCGTATTCACAGACATCGCAACAGCCATCCGGAAGCGCTAACCCGCAAATGGCGCCCGCCGCTACGATGTCTCAACCACAAATGGCGCAGCCTGCCAGTTCGATGAATCGCTATGAATACGATTCGGTCGGTGCTCAGCCAGGTGGATCGAGTGGAAGTGGGCGAGGAAGGAATGGCGGGCGGTGTGTCGTCGGATTGTCTTGTGATATTTACCAAGGGAGTTGAGTTCGGGACGATTGCGCAACCCCTTGGTAAAGTCGTCTCGGAAGTCTCGCTAGACCGAGGCTATGCGGTTGGACCCCTCGCGGCGCGCCGGATCTGCATGGCAAAGCGGCGCGTCGCTCAACAAGCTTGTCATTCTTGCGCCCACACTGTCGCGCAACTCTTCGTAAAGTCCCGATATGACCGTGGTGGCCGACCTAGGGCTGGGTGAGACGCGGTGACGCGTCAGCCCGTCAAAGCAGCGATTCGCGCCGCGGTGTTTCCGATGGAAGTTCGCCAAACCGCTCGCGGTATGCCTGAGCGAACCGGCCGAAATGGGTGAAGCCCGAATCCAGCGCGATAGTCGCGACCCGCACATCAGGCGTGCTTTCCCGAATGGCCTGACGCGCGCGCTCGAGCCGCATCTGCCGCATCAGGCTGATCGGGCTGACATTGCGAAACCTCAAGAACCCCTCGGTTAGCGTTCTGACGGGCACGCCCGCGGCGCGGGCGATGTCCTGCAGCTGCATCGGCCCGGCAAGGTTGGCGGCCATGAACTCTTCGGCGCGGCGTACGAACAACGGCGCGATGGTCGATGGCGGGGATGTCGCATGGCCCGTATCGTGACTGCACAATAGCCCGACCAGCAGCGATTCGACATGCGCGCCCACAGCGGGATTCTGAGCGGCCACGTTAAGCAGATCAGGCGAGCTGGCGACCAGCTTCAACTGCTCCTTCCATGCACGCATGGGGCCGCTTTCGAGTGACACGGCGGCGCCCGCGTCGAAGAGGGAAGCGCTGTCGCCATTCAGTGCCGCCGCGTCGATCCGCATCACCAGCTGTTCGCAATCGGGCGACAGTAGCGCGCTGAACGGCTCGCCGGGTGCGCGAATCACGGCGTGCTGGTCGTCCACCACGATCTTCCTGCCAGCCGTATGGACCTCCGCATTGCCGGCGACGCAGAACATCATCAGGAAGTATCCGTCGACGGCTTCGACATCTACCTGGATGGCGCCGCCGAATTGAATCGTGCCGATGCCGAGCCGTCCCACCCGCACGAAGTCCATGTGGGAACGACCGTGCGTGTGGCCGCGTGGAAACAGCGAATGCGGCTGCATGACGCGCGAAATAAGTTCGCGCGTCTCGTCGAGGTCGACCGATTCGAATAGCCGGTGGCGTCGCAATGCGGGGAGTCGAAGAGCGGATCTCATGATTATTCCGGCGCGCTCGCGCGGGGATTGAACGCAGCCTGGTTGATAAAACGGCCTGAACTGGATATCAGGGCTGTGTTCGGCCAGAAACGGATAGACCCTGCATTTTCCGCCTCCAAAAATGTTCTCACCATGCAGCAGCGATGTTTCGTTGCTGCAACGGGCCCCCACAATGCGGAGAAAATAGCATGGAAATGGTCGAGACGCCTGTCAGCTTCAGAAACACGCAGGACACGGACATGGTGCAGTTCCCGCGCGACGACGGCTCGCGCGTGCCCTACAAGGTGTTCAGCTCGCAGGCGGTGTACGAGCGCGAGCAGGAGCGCATCTTTCGCGGCCCGACGTGGAATTTCGTCGCGCTCGAAGCGGAGATCCCGAACCCGGGCGACTTCAAGAGCACCTTCGTCGGCGATACGCCCGTCGTCGTCACGCGCATCGAGGATGGTTCGCTGTCGGCATGGGTCAACCGCTGCGCGCATCGTGGCGCATCCGTGTGCCGCAAGGCGCGCGGCAACGCGACGTCGCATACGTGCGTGTATCACCAGTGGAGCTTCGACAACAGCGGCAATCTGCTGGGCGTGCCGTTCCGCCGTGGACAGAAGGGCATGACAGGCATGCCGCCCGATTTCGACCCCAAGCAGCACAGCCTGCGCAAGCTGCGCGTGGACAGCTATCGCGGCCTCGTCTTCGCGAGTTTCAGCGACGCAGTCGCACCGCTGCCCGACTATCTCGGCGCGGAAATGCGCCCGTGGATCGATCGCATCTTTCACAAGCCTATCGAGTATCTCGGCTGCACGCGGCAATACTCGAAGTCCAACTGGAAGCTGTATCTCGAGAACGTGAAGGACCCGTATCACGCGAGCATGCTGCATCTGTTCCATACGACCTTCAACATTTTCCGTGTCGGCATGAAGGCGCGATCGATTCCCGATGCGACGCACGGCCTGCACAGCATCATCACGGTGACGAAGACGGGCGAGGACACATCGGCGGCCTACAAGCAGCAACAGATCCGCTCGTTCGATGAAGGCTTCGCGCTGGAAGACGATTCGATCCTCGGGCTCGTTTCCGAATACGAGGAAGACACCACCAACCATATCCAGCCGATCTTTCCTCAACTGGTGATCCAGCAGATCCACAACACGCTGGTCGCGCGCCAACTGCTGGCAAAAGGTCCGGACAACTTCGAGCTGATCTTCCATTTCTTCGGCTATGCCGACGACACGCCGGAACTGCGCGCGCTTCGCATCAAGCAGGCGAACCTGGTCGGACCGGCGGGCTACATCTCGATGGAAGACACGGAAGCGACCGAACTCGTGCAGCGAGGCACGGTGCGCGATGCGGACGCGACGTCGGTGATCGAGATGTCGCGCAGCAATCCGGACCAGCAGGACACGGTGATCACGGAAAGCCTGATTCGACGGTTCTGGGTCGGATATCAGAAGCTGATGGGCTATTGAGAAAAAGGACATGCAAATGGATCAGATGAAGCTTTGGTTCGAATTGAACATGCTGCAGAACCAGTACATCAGCAATCTCGACAACGACAGGCTCGAAGCGTGGCCGACACTCTTTACGGAAGACTGCCTGTACGAGATCGTGCCGAAAGAGAATGCGGATATGGGCTTACCCGTCGGCATCATTCATTGCACGAACCAGAAGATGCTGCGCGATCGCGTCGTGTCGCTGCGTCACGCCAACATTTTCGAGGAGCACACATACCGGCACATGACATCGGGCCTGACGATCACGAGCGACCAGGACGACGTGATCGAAACCGAAAGCAGCTATGTCGTGGTCCAGACGCTGGCGAACGGCGAGTCGAATGTGTATCAGGCGGGCAAGTACTACGACCGCGTCGTGCGGACGGCGGATGGGCTGCGCTACCGAAGCAAGCGGGTGGTGTATGACACGTCGCGCGTGCAGACGCTGCTCGCAACGCCGATCTGAGGAGCGGACATGGAAGCGAAGATTGACAACTGGCAGACCATCGGCACGCTCGATGACTTTGCCGAAGGCGAGCCGGCGGCCGTGTTCGCAGGCGATCGTCAGATTGCGGTGTTTCGTATCGGCGACGAGGTGTTCGCGTTGAACGATCTCTGCACGCACGGACATGCGCGGCTCTCGGAAGGGTATGTGGAAGACGGTTGCGTCGAATGTCCGTTGCATCAGGGGCTGATCGACATCCGCACGGGTGCGGCGCGTTGCGCGCCCATCACGGAGGCGGTGCGCGCATTCCCGATCCGTATCGTCGAGGCGAGGGTGGAAGTCAATGTCGAATGAACAGCACGTGATCGTGGGTGCGGGGCATGCGGCACGGCGCGCGGCGGAGACGCTGCGCGCAATGAACGCGGACGTGGACATCGTCATGTTCGGCGACGAACCGCATGTGCCGTATGACCGCCCGGTATTGTCGAAAGACGCGCTGACCTCCGAAGAAGGCGAGCGGAAGGCTTTCATCCGGCAGCATGACTGGTATGCGGCGCAGCGGATCGATTTGCGCCTGTCGTCTGCCGTCGTCGAAATCGACCGGACGCGGGCATGCGTGCGGCTGCGCGATGGCAGCGATGTCGGCTATGACAGGCTGCTGCTCGCGACGGGGTCGCGTGTGCGCCGGTTCAGCGGCCCTGTGGATGAACGCGTGCAACTGCACTATGTCCGCACGCTCGCCGACGCGCGGGCGCTGCGCGCCGTTCTTTCGCCGGGCAAGCGTGTTGCTATTCTCGGCGGCGGCTTTATCGGGCTCGAAGTGGCCGCCGCCGCGACCCAGGCAGGCTGCAGGGCGACGGTGATCGAGCCTGCGCCGGCGCTGCTGCAACGCGCGCTGCCGGAGAGCGTGGCGCAACACATGGCGGCGTTGCACGAGCGAAACGGTGTCGAATTGCGTCTCGGCACGATGCCGGCTGCAATCGCATACGAGAACGGATGTGCATCCATCCAGAGCGATCCGGGCGCCGTCAGTGCGGATGTCGTCGTAGTCGGAATTGGCGTCGTGCCGAACGTCGAACTCGCGGAAGCCTGCGGGCTTGAAGTCCGCAACGGCGTCGTGGTCGATGAACAGTGCCGTACCAGCGACCCTGCGATCTTCGCGGCGGGCGAAGTGACGATGCACGCCAATCCGTTGCTTGGCCGCAGTGTCAGGATCGAATCCTGGCAGGTGGCGGAGAACCAGCCCGTCGTCGCGGCGGAAAACATGCTAGGCGGTCGTGCGATATACGCAGAGCTGCCGTGGCTCTGGTCCGATCAGTTCGACTGCAATGTGCAGACGCTGGGCATCGTAGAGCCGCGGCATCGTCTCGTCACCCGTGGGGACGCTGTCACCGGTTCGTTCTGTGTCATGGCGCTGGACGACACGACGCGGATGAGGGCGGCGATTGCCGTCAATGCGGGACGCGAGATCGGCGCATGCAGGCGTTTGATTTCGGCAGGTGCCATCATGGACGAAGCGCGGCTCGCGGATTCATCTGTTTCACTGCGGTCGTTGCTGTGACGCGGACCGTCGAAAATCGCTGGCGTGTGCCGTAGCATCCAGGCAGTCCGATGCCGCTATGGTACATACTCGCTCCTGCGATTGACGACTGCCCGATTGTTACTGGTCACCCGGCCCTCTCTTTCATGCGTCCATTCAACGGCTTTCTCGTTCTCGTCGGTACCCTGCTCACGGCGGCAGGATACGGCGGGACCTTTCTTCTTTCGATGCGCTTCAGGTACATCGGCGGCAATGACGTCGATACCGGGCTCACACTCGTGGGTGCGATGGTGGGTACCTTCGTCGGGGTTCCTCTTGTTGGCTGGCTTTCGCATCACCGCGTCGGCGCGGCGCGAATGGCCGCGCTTGCGGCGTTATGCGTGGGCATGGGCGTCGCGGGTTTCGCAGTGATCGAGCGTGTCAGCGTGCTCGATGCGATTCCAGCGTTTCTCGTGGGCTTGGGCTGGGGCGCGTTCTATCTCGCGGCGCCGATGTCGCTTGCCGAGCGAACCAATGATTCGGATCGGGGTTACTGGTTTCTGCGCTTTGGCACTTTCCAGATGGCGGGAATCGGCGGCTGCCCGGCGCTGGCGGGCGTCGCCATACATTCGTTGCACTGGTCGCTCAGCAGTGTGCTCTATACGGTCAGCGGCCTTTGTGTGGTCGCGTCGGTGATACTGGAAATGTTCGCCCGGTTGTCACCCCTTTCGTCCATGCCGCCGGTACAGGACAGATGGTGGCGTGGTATCGGCGCAATTGCGCGCACGCGTGCAATGTACCCGATCATCATGGTCGCGCTGGGCGCCTGCGTCTTCTCAGGCTTGATGACATTTCAGATGTCGCTGGTGCAGGGAACGCATGCGCAAGCAACCACCTTCTTCAGCCTGTACGCGATAACCGTCGTGACCGTACGCTGGGCATTTTCCCGACTGGTCATCAATCTGCGCCGCGAAACTGCAACGAAGGTGCTGCTCGTCATGATGGTGCTGGGCATCGCAGCGATGTTCGCGGTGCCGTACCATGTATCGGCTCATCCAGCGGCAGCCGTTCTGCTTGGCACAGGATACGGGCTTGCCTATCCGGTCATCCAGACCCAGGCGGTCAACGATTCCGCCGCCGTGCATCGTCGCGCAGCACTGACATGGTTCGTTGCGGCGTACTTCGTCGGGGTGTTCGGCTTTCCGTCTGTGGGCGGGTGGGTATTGGTGCACGCCGGCAAGGACGCGCTACTGACACTGATCGCGCTATGCGGCCTGACGGCTCTCACGCTCGCATTCCTGGGCGACCGGGGGCGTGTTGATGCGCTTTCGGCAAAAGCGTAGCAACCGCCTGGCTCAAGCGGGGCGCAACTGGTTGCGTCCGCTGCCGTCTTTGCGCTTCTTCGCCTCGGCTTTCTTGCACATGTCGAGCAATACCCAACGCGCAACGGTCTCCGGACGATCCATTCCGCACTGGGCGGACCGGATATCCGCACCTGAATAGACGATGACGGTTCCTTCGAGCACCCGATATGAACCCGTGTGCGTAATACCGGCGAGCGTGACGGAAACAGGTCGCCTTTCATCGTATTGAGTTGAAGCCACTTTGTAGATTTTTTAATTGCAAAGCAGAAACTTAAACGTACGATTATCCGTCGTCAACAACATATACCATTTGAAGCATATTCCGTTTGGAATTCAATTGGGGCGTCGTTCTCGACTGTAGAGCCTTACGTTGACGATTGGATGCCATGCTGGCTGGCAATTTGGCCGGGTGAGGGACCCGGTATACTCATTCGTGATGCTCGACTTGGAACCGACCGCATGCCGCAATGCATCGCGCATTTGCGACGCGCGATCGACGGTTGATTGATCGTTCTGGTGTTGGCGGCTGCGGTGGCGACGGTGAATGGGAGGTGAGCGTGTCCGAAGAAGTCAAGTACAACCACTCAGCCGACATTCCCGGTTTGATCCTTAGCACAGCCCGATTCGCCGAGTTTCGCTTTGAGCCGCACTATCATCTGGACTGTCATATCGCGCTCGTTGCGAGCGGGGTGCAACGTCAGTCGTTCCACGTTTGAAAGCGCAGCGGGCACGAAACCGACCGTGCCCGCTGCGACGCTCCGATTTACTTCGCTGCTGGCATCGTGAATTCGACACCTGTGGCGATGCTATCCGGCCAGCGCTGCATCACGCTCTTGTAGTGCGTGTAAAAGCGCACAGCTTCTTCGCCATACGCGTGATGATCGCCGAACAGCGACCGCTTCCAGCCACCGAACGAATGCCACGCCGGCGGCACCGGACTCGGGATGTTGATGCCCACCATGCCAATCTGAATCTGCCGGGAGAACGCGCGTGCGGCGGCGCCGTCGGATGTGAAGAGCGATACGCAGTTCCCCAGTTCGTGCGCGTTGACGAGCGCGATCGCACTGGCGAGATCGGGCACGCGGACAACCGACAGGACCGGTCCGAAAATCTCTTCCCGATAGATGCTCATATCGGCCTTCACGTCGTCGAAGAGCGAGCCGCCGAGAAAGAAGCCTTCCTCATGGCCGGATACGGTATGGCCGCGACCATCGACGACGAGCCTGGCACCCGCCGCGACGCCCGCCTCGATATAGCCCGTTACCTTGGTGCGATGCGCGGCGCTGATGAGCGGTCCCATGTCCAGATCGGGCTCCATGCCGCCGCCGATCCTGAGCGAACGCACGCGCGGCGCGAGACGCTCGATCAGTTCATCGCCGATACTTCCCACTGCCACCGCGACGGACGTTGCCATGCAGCGCTCGCCCGCCGAACCATATGCCGACGAGATCAGCGCATCGACCGCTTGATCGAGATTGGCATCAGGCATCACGACCAGATGGTTTTTCGCACTGCCCAGCGCCTGCACGCGCTTGCCGCGCTTGGCGCTTTCGCTGTAGATGTATTCAGCGACGGGTGTCGAGCCAACGACAGACATCGCGGCCACATCGGGGTGTGCGATCAGCGCATCGACGACGGTCTTGTCGCCATGCACGACATTGAACACGCCTTTGGGAAAGCCAGCTTCGATGAACAACTCGGCAAGCCGGATCGATGCTGACGGCGTGCGCTCCGAAGGTTTAAGAATGAACGTGTTGCCGCACGCGGCCGCCATCACGAACATCCAGCACGGCACCACCATCGGAAAATTGAACGGCGTGACGCCAGCGGCCACGCCGATGGGCTGACGCAGATTCCAGTTGTCGATGCCGCCGCTGACTGAATCAGTGAAGTCTGTCTTGAGCAACTGCGGGATGCCGCACGCGAATTCGACGATTTCGATGCCGCGCACCACTTCGCCCTTTGCGTCCTCAAACAGTTTGCCGTGGTCGCGCGTGATGAGTTCGGCGAGTTCGTCCGCGTGCGCCTCGAGCAGTTCCTTGAACTTGAACATCAAACGGGCGCGTTTGAGCGGTGCGGTTTCGCTCCATGCCGGGAACGCGGCTTTCGCGGCCGCGACGGCGGCTTCGACTTCAGCGGATGTTGCGACGGGCACGCGGGCCGTCACCCGGCCTTGCGCCGGATCGAATACCTCGCCAAACCGCTGGCCCGCACCAGCGGCGCGCTGACCGTCGATGAAATGACTCAACTCGCGCACAGCGCTTTTATCTGCTTCGCTCATTACATGCTCCTATCGAGGGCTGCGGGCGCTGTCCGTGCCACGCCGCCCTATGTTGTCGAACGTTGGTTGTTCGGCTTTTACGCCTCGTGCCGACCGCTCCAATAGACACAATGTAGGCGTACGAACTCGGAGGTCGAATATCCACGTCGGACAAACAGTCTTGCGCGGAAGGAACAAATGACAGCCAACAGCAAGGCTTGCACGGCTGCACTGGACAGTGAATCTGTGCGTGTGCAGCCGCTAAAAGGAGAGGGCGGGTTCGATGCGCCGGGCGTGCTTCAACATCGACTTCGCCTTATCGGACAAGGCTCGTCGGAGTGATGTGAAGGTTCTTACGCCTTGAGAAATTGAAGCCGCTACGACCTGATGTACTTGAACATCTGATCGAATTGATGGCCGTTGCGGCAGAAGGAAGTGTGCGCCAGGGTCTTTTGTCTGGCTCAAAATCCGCCTAATTTGGCCGGAAAGCCGCCGCGCCGCGGCCTGCGTGTATCTTCAATCATCGTCAGAAATGACTAGACCTGTTTCTGACGATTCTTTCGCGCGTTAGCGCCAACCGAGACCGGGAGCGACATGCGTGAGAATCGATTCGATGACGTGCGCGCAGTACTCGACGCCCAACTGGTTAGGCACAGTGAGTAGCAACGTATCGGCTGCTGCGATTGCTTCGTCTTTTGCCAGTTCCTTGATGAGGACATCGGGCTCCGCAGCGTAATTCCGGCCAAAGATCTTCTGGATATCGTCGTCGAGAAAGCCGATCGTGTCGTTGCTCTGCGTGCCCCGGCCGAAATACATGCGGTCCTGCTGATTCACGAGCGCGAAGATACTCCGGCTGACAGACACACGCGGCGTTCGCGTATGCCCGGCTTCTTTCCATGCATCACGGTAAGACTGGATCTGCTCGGCTTGCTGGATATGAAGCGGTCGGCCCGTTTCGTCGTTCTTCAATGTGGAGGTCTGCAGGTTCATGCCCATCTTCGCGGCCCAAACGGCGGTCGCGTTGGAGCCCGAACCCCACCAGATGCGCTCGCGAAGCCCTTCGGAATGCGGCTCGACGCGTAGAAGTCCCGGCGGGTTGGCAAACATGGGGCGCGGATTCGGCTGTGCAAAACCCTTACCTCGCAGCACTTCATAAAACACTTCTGTGTGACGGCGTGCCAGATCGGCGTGCGTCTCGCCTTCGTTTGGCGCGTACCCGAAGTGGCGCCAGCCATCGATAACCTGTTCGCCCGAGCCTCGGCTAATACCGAGCTGCAACCGTCCGCCGGCAATCAGATCGGCTGCGCCAGCATCTTCGGCCATGTAGAGCGGATTCTCGTAGCGCATGTCGATGACACCCGTTCCAATCTCGATCGTGCGCGTCTTGGCGCCGATCGCGGCGAGCAGGGGAAAAGGCGACGCAAGCTGTTGAGCGAAATGATGGACGCGAAAGAAGGCGCCATCCGCGCCGAGTGCTTCGGCGGCGACGGCGAGGTCGATGGATTGCAGAAGTACATCGGCTGCCGATCGTGCCTGTGAACCCGGGGAATTGGCCCAGTGACCAAAAGAGAGAAAACCAATCTTTTTCATAGCTGTAGATTCAGTTAGCCGGTATCTGCGATGTCGGCCGCGAGAACAGGGAACAGGAAAGCTGTAACACTACAGCATCGATCTGCAACGCGCCGACACTCGCCATTTCAGGCGGCAAGCGCGGCGGTTCTCGCGGCTTGTTTAGACCGTGAGCGGGGCGTTCTGCGGGAACAGCGCGCGGCGGGTCTCTTCATCGAACTCGGCCTTGAACGTGAGCCGGTCTTTCAGCGCCAGCGCGCGGACAGCCGCCGGACGCGCCGAGATCTCATCGACCAGACGCTTGACGTGCGGATAGTCGCTAAGTCCCTTCTCGCCGAAGATATAGCCAGCAAAATTCGCCCAGCCCCACAGCGCGATGTCGGCGATCGAGTAGGTGTCGCCAGCCAGATACTTCGAGGTCTCGAGACGCTCATCGAGAACGCGATAGTGACGCTCGACTTCCTTCAGATAGCGGTTGCGCGCATACGGCAGAGGTTCCGGTGCATGGTGCAGGAAGTGCACGGCCTGACCCGAAAACGGCGACAGCCCCGTCGCGACGAACTGGAGCCACGAGAGCATCGCGGCACGCTCGGACGCTGCGGACGGCACGAACTTCCCATGTTTTGCGCCGAGGTGCAGAAGAATCGCGTGCGAATCGAACACGGTCACACCGTCATCGACGATGGCTGGCACCTTGCCGTTCGGATTGATCTTCCGGTATGCCGGCGCGTGTTGTTCTCCCTTGAAGGTATCGACAGGGGAAAGCTCGAATGGCGTTTCAAGCTCTTCGAGCAAAAGCGCCACCTTGAAGGGATTGGGCGTCGGGTGGAAGTAGAACTGAAGCATGGTGTTTCCTTGATGAGGACATCGGTGAGATCGCAGCGAATGCGCAGCCTGGTCGCTCCATGTATTGCAGTCCCCGCAGATGTGCGGGGAGCCACGTGCGTTTGAGCCCGTCTCCAGGTCGCATAGTCACATGCTGAACTCAAACTCCCCGTTTGCCGTACGATCTGGCCGATGAACACCTTCGATGGAGTCGAACATGTTGTCTGAAGACGAATTGGCGCTGCTCGAGGCGATTCGTGAAACGGGCAGCCTGTCACGCGCGGCGGTGCGGCTCGGCAAGGCAGTGTCGACGGTGTCGCACGCCGCGCGGCAACTGGAAACACGCTTTGATGCGTTGCTGTTCGATCGGCGCCGCTACCGGCTGCAACTGACACCCGCAGGCCAGGTGCTCGCCGACGAAGCGGCCCGTTTGATGCTCGACATGTCGCGGATGACGCAGCGCGTACGGCAGATCGCAAGCGGCTGGGAAGATCGCCTCTGGATCGTCACGGACGAGATCATCGAGTTCGAACTGCTGATGCCTGTCATACGCAGTTTCGATGCGCTCGACTCGGGTGTGCAGTTGCGCGTCACGCATGAGGTGTTGAGCGGCACGTGGGAAGCGTTGCGCGATGGCCGTGCGGACCTGATCGTGGGCGCGACCAACGAACCTCCCGCGATTCCCGGGCTGCACTGGTTCGAACTGGGCAAGATCGAATGGGTGTTCGCTGTGGCTGCGCGGCATCCTCTGGCGAGCATGGAAGAGCCACTTCGACGCGAGCAGATACGTGAGCATCGCGCGGTGGTGGTGGCCGACTCGTCGCGCACGACAGCCGGGCGTGTGTATGGCGTGATCGGTGGCCAGACTTCGCTGGCCGTGCCGACCATGCAAGCGAAAATCCTCGCGCAACGCGCGGGTCTGGGCGTGGGCTGGCTGCCGCGTCAAAGCGTCGCTTCATTGCTGAAGCGCGGCGAACTGGTTGAGAAGACCACGGTTGATCCTCGCGAGCCGACTGTTTCGTATGTCGCGTGGCGTAGCGATCGCGAGGGACGGGCGTTGCGATGGTGGCTGGAGCAGTTGCGGCAGCCGCGGCTTGCGAAGCGGTTAGTGCATGGCGTGGATAGGGGGACGGCCAATCCGCTCGCGGCGGATGAAGAGGAGGGGGCACAAACGAAACCTGCTCTGGGGAAGGCGCGTAAGTCCATGTCTTCCCGATAGTTCTGCGGTTATCCGTCGAATTCCGCGGCCGTCCCAATGCCGCACCGACGCGCATCCCATTCCCGAATACTGACAAATACCTTACAATACCGTCAGGACTTCCCGACAGCATTGGCGCAATCCATGCCGCCGTGGGGTCTCCATATAAGGGTCTGAGGAGGCGATATGCACTTCTATCACCACGGTGTAGCGATTCAGCCGTCGGTCGCACGAAGCGGCAATACCTTTGTCGCCCGGGTCGCTATTCTCGAAGAGGATGGCGAGGCGACGTCGCTTGGCGATCTGGGTCACTTCGCGAACCGGCAATCGGCCTTTGCGTTTGCCGTGCGGTGCGGCACGGCATTCGCGGACAACGAACCGATGCCGTTGCCGCCCTGCGATATCCGGTCAAAGAAAGACGGTTGCGGACACGGATCTGCGGCCGATCTTCTTTGAGACGCGACGGCTTTGTCTTCAACGATCAGGACGCTTTGAAGCCGGAAAGATACGGCTTGCCTGCACGAAGCGTCATGCCACGATCGAACAACAGGAGGCGGTATCCATGATTCACTCGGAGGTCCACAAGTTTCCCTACACGCGAGCGAGCGGCATGCAGCGTACCTACGACGTCACGATCAACCTCGTCCGGCGCGATTCAGGCGTGTTCGCCTATCGGTCATGGGTGCACTACGCGGGGAGATTCAAAGGCAATGGTCTCGACTTTCCGCTTGTTTCCCGGACCACGGATCACGCGATCACCGAGGCGCGTGCCCGTGTTGAAGAACACATTGAACATCTGCTCGGGGTAACGGAATGATCCAGCACTGAAGGCAGTGCTGCACAGGCATGTTCGAAGATCGACGCTACATATCAATGCGTCGATCTTCCGCGAAGGGGCGCTGAAGGTCATGCGCCCCTCTTTCTCTTCAGAACGTACCGCGAGCCGCGCTGCGCAACGGCTCGCCGCAACCCGCGTCAAGTCTGCCCGAAACCACCGCCGCCAGGCGTCTCGACAACAAACACATCACCCGCAGCCATCTCGACACTGGCGATATGGCCCAGCGCGACGATCTCGCCATCCGCTCGTTCGACGCGATTGCTGCCTTGTCTTCCCGCACCTCCGCCCGCCGCGCCGAATGGCGCGTGAATGCGGTTGTTCGACAGAATCGAGGCCGTCATCGGCGCGAGAAAACGGATGCGCCGGATCGCGCCATTGCCGCCTCTCCAGTGTCCCGCACCGCCCGACCCGGTGCGGATCAGATGCGATTCGAGCCGCACGGGATAACGCCATTCGAGCACTTCAGGATCGGTCAGGCGCGAGTTGGTCATATGCGTCTGCACGGCGTCGACGCCATTGAAACCGTCTCCCGCGCCACTGCCGCCCGCGATCGTCTCGTAGTACTGGTAGCGCGCATCGCCGAACGTGAAGTTGTTCATCGTGCCCTGGCTCGACGCCACGACACCGAGTGCGCCATACAGCGCGTTCGTGATCGCAGATGAAGTCTCGACGTTGCCCGACACGACGGCAGCGGGATAGACGGGATTGAGCATCGAACCCTCCGGGACGATCACGGAAAGCGGCTTCAGGCAACCGGCGTTGAGCGGAATATCGTCGCCCACCAGCGTGCGGAACACGTAGAGCACGGCCGCCATGCAGACTGCCTTCGGTGCGTTGAAGTTGTTCGGCAGTTGCGCGGACGTGCCCGTGAAATCGACCGTTGCGCTGCGCGTGGAAGTATCGACATGGATCTTAACGTCGATCACCGCGCCGTTATCGAGCGCATACCGATATGCGCCGTCCTTGAGCGCGCCGATCACGCGACGCACCGCTTCTTCCGCGTTGTCCTGCACGTGCTGCATGAAAGCGAGCACCACGTCGCGACCGAATTGCGCGACCATGCGGCGCAGTTCGTCCACGCCTTTCTGGTTGGCAGCGACCTGCGCGCGCAGGTCGGCCATGTTTTGCACGATGTTGCGCGCGGGATAGCGGCCGGACGCCAGCAGCGCGCGCGTTTCGGTATCGCGCAACACACCGGCTGAAACGAGCTGCCAGTTGTCGATCAGCACGCCTTCTTCTTCGATATGCGTCGAAGCGGCCGGCATCGAGCCTGGTGTAATACCGCCGATATCCGCGTGATGACCACGCGAACCAACATAGAAGAGCGGCGCCTCGCTGCCGTCAGCGAACACGGGCGTGATGACTGTCACATCGGGAAGATGCGTGCCGCCGTGATACGGATCGTTGAGCATGAACACATCGCCGTCGCGCATCGTGCCGCGATTGCGTTCGATGACGGTTCGGATGCTTTCGCCCATTGAGCCCAAATGCACGGGCATGTGCGGCGCGTTCGCAATCAGGTTGCCGGCCGCGTCGAAGATCGCGCACGAGAAGTCGAGCCGTTCCTTGATGTTGACCGAGTAGGCCGTGTTCTGCAGGCGAAGCCCCATCTGCTCGGCCACCGACATGAACAGGTTGTTGAAGATTTCGAGCCGCACCGGGTCGGCTTGCGTGCCGATCGAGCGGCGCGTCGGCAGCGCGAGCACGCGCGTCATCACGATGTTGCCGTCGCCCGTAAGCGCCGCCTGCCAGCCAGGTTCGACCACGGTCGTGCCGTTCTTCTCCGCGATGATGGCCGGGCCGTCGAGCTTGTCGCCCGCCATCAGCGTGTCGCGCGAATAGAGCGACGCGTCGTGCCAGCGGCCGCCCGAATACAGGCGAACCATCGCGGCAGCCGTGGGCGCGTCGCCGGCAGGGCGAACGGCGATGCTGCCTGTCACCGGCTGGGCATCCGAATGACCGATTGCTTCAACGGACGCGAGTTCCACTACAAGCGGCGTATCCGCCATGAGGAACGCGTAGCGCTGACGATAGGCGGCTTCGAACGCCTCGCGCATCGACTGCACGCTGCCTGCGTTGACTGCGAGCGCCGAATCGGTGCCCTGATAGCGCAGGTGCACGCGCCGCACCGTCGAAATGCGCGCGGCGTCGACGCCTTGATCGAGCAGCACGCCGGTTGCTTCATCGGCGAGCGTATCGAGTGCCGCGTCGACGGATGGAAGCGCCGTGTCGTCGAGCACGATTTCGAGCGCGCGCTCGCGCATCGCTGTCTGATCGGCGAGACCCATGCCGAACGCCGACAGCACGCCCGCCAGAGGATGCGCGAACACGCTCGTCATGCCGAGCGCGTCGGCCACGCCGCACGCATGCTGGCCGCCTGCGCCGCCGAACGTCGTGAGCACGTATTGCGACACGTCGTGGCCACGCTGCACCGAAATTTTCTTGATCGCGTTCGCCATGCTGCCGATCGCAATCTCCAGATAGCCTTCTGCGATCTCTTCCGGCGTGCGGCGTTGGCCCGTCGCTGTGCAGATTTCGTCGGCGAGTGCGCGAAAGCGTGTGGCGACCGCTTCGCGGTCGAGCGGCTCATTGGCGTGCGGGCCGAACACACGCGGGAAATAGTCGGGCTGAATCTTGCCGAGCATGACGTTGCAGTCTGTCACCGTCAGCGGGCCGCCGCGCCGGTAAGCGGCCGGTCCGGGATTCGCGCCCGCCGAAGCGGGACCGACACGCAGACGCGCGCCGTCGAAGCCGAGTATCGAGCCGCCGCCTGCCGCTACTGTGTGAATGCTCATCATCGGCGCACGCATGCGTACGCCCGCCACCTGTGTTTCGAACACGCGCTCGAACTCGCCGTTGAAGTGCGACACGTCAGTGGACGTGCCGCCCATATCGAAGCCGATGACGTGCTCGAAGCCCGCCGCCTGCGCCGCGCGCACCATGCCGACGATGCCGCCTGCCGGGCCGGACAGAATCGCGTCCTTGCCCTGGAACAGGTCTGCACGCGTGAGGCCGCCGCTGCTCTGCATGAACTGCAGATTCACGCCCGGCATTTCGCTCGCCACCTGATCGACGTAACGGCGCAGGATAGGCGACAGATAGGCGTCGACGACTGTCGTGTCACCGCGCGACACCATCTTCATCAGCGGCGATACCTCATGCGAAACCGAGACCTGCGTAAAGCCGATGCGCCGCGCCAGTGCCGCGACTTCGCGCTCATGCGTGGTGTGCCGATAGCCGTGAACGAGGACGATGGCGAGCGCGCGGATGCCTGCATCGAAGACCTCGCGCAAGGCTGCTTCCGTGGCAGGAAGATCGAGCGGTACGACAAGGTCGCCTTGTGCGCTCACACGTTCGTCGATTTCGATCACGCGCTGATAGAGTGCTTCGGGCAGCGCGATGTCGAGGTCGAACAGGCGCGGACGGTTCTGGTACGCGATCCGCAGCACGTCGCGAAAGCCGCGCGTGGTCACGAGCGCGACGGGTTCGCCCTTGCGTTCGAGCAAGGCATTGGTTGCGACGGTCGTCCCCATCTTGACCATCTCGACATCGCGTGGCGTGATCGCTTCGCCGGCGCGCAAACCGAGCAGATGACGGATGCCCGCAACGGCTGCGTCGCGGTAGTGCTCGGGGTTTTCGGAAAGCAGCTTGTGTGTGGTCAGCGAGCCATCCGGCCGACGCGCAACGATATCGGTGAAGGTGCCGCCGCGGTCGATCCAGAATTGCCAGCGGGACGGCGTGCATGCTTCGGGTACGTGATCTTGGTTCATGGGGCGATGAAAGATAAGGGCGGAATGCGGAGACGGGTGATCGAATGAGCACGCAATCGGGCGTGCCGGGTTCATGCGGATTCGAGTTCGCGTCCGCGTGTTTCGGGCAATGTGAGGGCGGCGATAATCAGCACGCCGTAGGCGGCCACCGCAAAAATGCCGATGCTGGTGCCAAGGCCGAACTCTTTCGACAGCGAGCCAATCAGCACGGGAAACAGCGCGCCGATCGCGCGGCCGACGTTGTAGCAGAAGCCCTGTCCCGAACCGCGCACGCGGGTGGGGAAGAGTTCAGTGAGAAACGCGCCCATGCCCGAGAAGATGCCGGAGGCGAAGAAGCCAAGCGGAAAGCCGAGCCAGAGCATCGACGTGTTCGTGAGCGGCAGCGACGTGTAGGCGAACGCGATGGCCATCGAGCCGACGGCGAACAGAATGAAATTGGGCTTGCGGCCAATGCGGTCCGTCAGCCACGCGCTCGACAGGTAGCCGATATACGAGCCAACGATGATCATCGCCAGATAGCCGCCCGTGCCCATCACCGTGAGATGGCGTTCCGTCTTGAGGAACGTGGGCAGCCACGTGGTGATCGCGTAATAGCCGCCTTGCGCGCCCGTCGTGAGCAGCGCGGCGCGCAGCGTCGTGGACAGCAGCTTCGGCGCGAAGATCTCAGTGAAGCGCGGTGTGTCGTTGGTGTCGCGCCGGATCGCCTTCGCCTGCTCGAACACTTCGGGTTCCTTCACATAGCGGCGGATCACCAGCACGAGAGCGGCGGGCACAAGACCGATCAGGAACAGCGCGCGCCACGCGATTTCCGGCGCCATCGTCGAAAAGAGCACGGCGTAGAGCAGGGCGGCCAACCCCCAGCCGAGCGCCCAGCCGGACTGCACGAGGCCCACGGCCTTGCCGCGGTCGCGTGCGCGAATCACCTCGCCGATCAGCACGGCACCCGCAGTCCATTCGCCGCCGAAGCCGAAACCCATCAGTGCGCGCGCGGCGAGCAACTGGCCATAGTTCTGCGCGAGTCCGCATAGACCGGTGAAGACGGCGAACCACAGCACGGTGAGCTGCAACGTGCGCACGCGGCCGATGCGGTCCGACAAGATGCCCGCGATCCAGCCTCCCAACGCCGACGAAAGCAGCGTCAGCGTGCCGATGAATCCCGCATCCGCGAGCGTGATGCCCCACGTCGCGACGAGCGTCGGGATCACGAACGAGAGCATCTGCGTGTCCATGCCGTCGAGCATGTAGCCGACCTTGCAGCTCCAGAACGCACGACGTGCGCGCGGACCAGCTTCTGCATACCATGAAAGCCGGCTGGCGCCGGCCGCTTCGCTGGGCTCGTCAGCGATTGCCGTGAGTGTCTTGCTGTCCATCTGTTGCTCCTGTCGATCGACGCGTGTGGGACGCTGGGGGCACGTGCGGCGCCGTCCGCACGCCTGAAAATGATTCAAAGGAATGAGCCAGCCCCTCTGGTCGGCGCGGCCAGATCTCGTTCAACGAATGGGATGCCCAGCGATGCGGCGCAACGCGCCGCGTTTGTCAGAACACGGCTAGCGACGCGTTCGTGATATCCGTCATCAGCATGTGGCCAGGTGCATGGGCGATTGCGAGAGGCAGCTTTGCCGCCATCAACGCGGTCTGCGGGGTCACGCCGCACGCCCAGTAGACGGGCAGTTCACCCGCACGGATCGTCACCGCGTCGCCGAAGTCGGGACGCGCGAGATCGGCGATGCCAAGCTCCGCAGGGTCGCCGATATGGACGGGTGCGCCGTGCACGCCAGGAAAGCGGCTCGTGATCTGCACGGCGCGAATCGCGTCGGCGCCGCGCATCGGGCGCATCGACACCACGAGTTCGCCGCCGAACACGCCCGCGCGCCGGTTGGGAATATGCGTGCGGTACATCGGCACGTTGCGTCCCTCTTCGACGTGGCGCAGCCCAATGCCTTCGAGCGCGAGCATGTGCTCGAACGAAAACGAGCAGCCAATCGCGAACACGACGAAATCGTCCTGCCAGAGCGCTTCGATCGAGTCGACGCCCTCGCTCAGTGTGCCGTCGCGATAGACGTTGTAGGCGGGGACGTCGGTGCGGATGTCGATGTCGCGGCCAAGCACAGGCACGCGGAAGTCGCCCGGTTCGCCGACGCCCAGCAGCGGGCACGGTTTCGGATTTGCATGGCAGAAGCGCAGGAAATCATGCGCGTGCGCGGCGGACAGTATCGCGAGATTGGCCTGCGCGTACTCGCCGCAATGTCCGGCTGTCGGGCCGCGGAAGTCGCCGTGACGAACGGCCTGGCGGAATTCGGATGGAGTCATGGTCGGGCGGGCTTCTGAATGTTTTCGGTTGGCGGCGCGCATCACATCTCGAATTGCGTACCGTCAGGCAAAGCATAGAAAAGAAGAAAATTTGACGCCAACTAGTTTTCTTTGCTGTCCACGAATAGAATTTCTTAACGAATCCGCGGGTTTTCCCGAGTCACGTCGCTTTTTTTGAAGCGCTTCGCGCCATGAACACTCGCTTTCTCGAAACATTCGTCACGCTCGCGAAGTTGCGCAGCTTTCGCACGACGGCAACGGCGCTGCATGCCACGCCCGCTGCGATTTCCCAGCGTCTGAAGGCGCTCGAAGATGAATTGCAGACCGTGCTGGTCGATCGCGACAGCCGCGAATTCCGCCTGACGCCGAACGGCGACTACCTGCTTGGCTACGCGAAAGCCGTGGTCGAAGCGACGCGCCAGCTGCAGGCGGCCGCTTCCAATGAAGGCGCGATGCGCGGCAAGCTGCGGCTGGGCGTGATCGAAACGGTCGTGCACAGCTGGCTCGCCGACTACATGCGCATGCTCGCCACCGACTATCCACAACTCGAGGTGGATCTCGCGGTGGACGTGAGCGTGGTGCTGCAGCGCCGCCTGATGGCGGGAGAACTCGATCTGATCATTCGCGTGGAGGGCAGCGATGAGGAATCGGTCGTGTGCGACGCGCTCGCCAATTACCCCGTTCACTGGATCGCGCGCGCGGGTCTGTTGCCGTTGTCTCGCAGCGGGCTCGCAAAGCGCGTGTTGCGGCATCCCATCCTGACGTTCGGTCGCGGAACCGCGCCGCATCGCGCGCTCGAAGACATCGTCAGCAAGCTTGCGCTCGCGAATGGCGTGCCGCTCGCCGACACCCGCATCACGGGTTCGCCATCGATCTCGGTGATCGTGCAGCTGGTGCGCGACGGCTTTGGCGTCGCAGCCATTCCGCGCCTTTTTGTCGACGAGCTGATCGCGCGCGGCGAAGTGGTTGAGTTGCCTTTGCAACCGTCGCCGCCTTCGATCGTGGTGTCGATGTCGCGCCGCTCGGACGCGCCGTTGTTCGTGCACGGCGCGGCGAACGCTGCACGCACCGCATGTCACGCGTACTGCGAGCATGGCGACGCGCGGCTGATCGAGCGCTTGTAAAGCCGGGTTCAACGAGCGCGCGGACGGCAGAAGGATTTTTGATCAGCGTTGACAACAGAAAATTCGGCGCTTTAGACTGCATCCATTCCTCGCGGCCCGACAAAGATGTCCGCCCGAGGATCCGGCACAGAAGCCCCCTGACGAACCGTGTGTTCGTCAGGGGGCTTTTTTTTGTTCGCATTTTGGGGAGTTCGAGCCCATTTCTGGAGAATCCGCATGTTGCTTAAGCCGTCCGGCTGGATGCGTCTGGCCTTCATTGCAGGACTTGCAGTCACTTCGCTTGTCGCGAATGTCACGGATGCCGCCGAACCCGTGAAAATCGGCCTGCTCGAAGACGCGTCGGGCAACTTCGCGCTCGCGACCATCCCGAAGATTCACGCCACGCAGCTTGCCGTCGACGAAATCAACGCGAAGGGCGGCATCCTGGGCCGCCCGATCCAGCTCATCGCGTACGACACGCAATCGGATAACACCAAGTTCCAGGAACTCGCGCGGCGCCTGGTTCAGACCGACAAGCCGGACGTGATCTTCGGCGCGTTCTCCAGCGCTTCGCGTGAAGCGATTCGTCCCATCATGGATCGCGCGCATCAACTCTACTGGTACGACAACCAATACGAGGGCGGTGTGTGCGACACCAATACCTTCGTGACGGGCGCCGTGCCGGAGCAGCAGTTCTCGACGCTGATTCCGTGGATGATGCAGAAGTTCGGCAAGAAGGTGTACACGATCGCCGCCGACTACAACTTCGGGCAGATTTCCGCCGAATGGGTGCGCAACATCGTGAAGGAGAACGGCGGCACGATGGTGGGCGAGGAATTCATCCCGCTGTCGGTATCGCAATTCGGTCAGACGATCCAGAACATCCAGAAGGCCAAGCCCGATTTTGTCGTGACCTTGCTGGTCGGCGCGAATCAGGCGTCGTACTACGAGCAGCAGGCCTCGGCACATTTGAATCTGCCAATGGCGAGTTCGGTGAACGTCGGTCAGGCGTATGAGCACAAGCGCTTCAAACCGCCTGCATTGAAGGACATGTACGTGACCGCGAACTACGTCGAGGAAGTCGACACGCCCGCCAGCAACGACTTCAAGAAGCGTTTCCACGCGAAGTTCCCGAATGAGCCGTACATCAATCAGGAAGCTGCCAACGCCTACGACGCCATCTACCTCTACAAGGCGGCCGCCGAAAAGGCGAAGTCCACCAATCAGGATGCCGTGCGCAAGGCGTTGGAGAGCGGCGGCATCTGCACGGAAGGCGCACAGGGCAAGGTCTGCATCGACCCGAAGAGCCATCACGCGAGCCATACGATCTTTCTCGTGCATGTGAAGGACGACCATTCCGTCGATATCCCGAAGGTCTGGGACGACGTGCAGCCGTACTGGCTCGGCAAGGTGGGATGCGATCTGCCGAACAAGCCGGATCATCGTCAGTACACGCCGTCGAATCTGCCGAAGAAGTCGTGACCCGAACGGGCGCGCGCGGATGGTTCGAAGGGCGCGCCCGTTCTCTGAAAGTGGAGCAATCATGGCCACCTTGTCGGTGCTCTATTCGCTGATCTATCAGTTCGGCGACAGCTTTGCGTATCTGGTGCTGGCCGCGCTCGGGCTTGCGGTGATCTTCGGCATGATGGGCGTCATCAATCTCGCGCATGGCGAGTTCATCATGTGCGGTGCGTATGTCACCATCATCACGGCCAAGCATGGCGTACCGCTGCCGCTTGCGATGCTGCTCGGCGCGCTGGCGGCAGCCATTGCGGGCGTCGTGATCGAGCGGCTCGTGATTCGTCATCTTTATGACCGCCTGTTCGATTCCGTCGTGGCGACGTGGGCCATCAGCCTGATCGTGCAGCAGACCATGCTGCTCGTCGCCGGTCCGTCGCTCGAAGGTATCGGCACGCCGTTCGGCGCGTTCTCGCTCGGTGAGTATTCGTTCTCGACGTATCGCGCGGTGCTGCCGTTGATCGCGCTTTGCATTCTGTTCGCGCTTTATCTACTGTTCTTCAAGACCAACTACGGCGTCTGTGCGCGCGCGACGATTCAGAATGCCAACATTGCGCAATGCCTTGGTTTGCGGACGGATCGTCTCTACACGCTGACGTTCGCGCTTGGCGCGGGTCTCGCCGGACTCACGGGCGCACTCTATGCGCCGACCATGACGGCAGTGCCGACGATGGGCAGCAACTTCATCGTGCAGGCGTTCGTGTCAGTGGTCGTCGGGGGCGCGAATGTGATTGCTGGAACGACGCCGGCGGCGGGCGTGCTGGCGATCATCCAGACGGCGCTCACCGCGTCCTACGGCCAGCTGTTCGGGCAGATCGGCCTGCTCGTGACGGTCATCGTTGTAATCCGGTTGATGCCGCAAGGGCTCGGCAATCTGTTCATGCGCTTGCGCCGGGAGGAGACGTGAAGCAATCGGTGAAGCAATCGCAACTGGCTTCGTCAGGCCCGGCACCGCGCGCGCTGCGCTACCTGCCTTGGATTGTGGCGCTGTGTCTGCCGCTCGTCGTGGACGCGAACACGAGCGGCAATCTCGCCTACTGTTTACTGTGGGCATTCAGCGCGGTCGGGCTCGCCGCGATGTGGGGCTATGGCGGCATCCTGTCGTTCGGGCAGACCGCGTTCTTCGGCCTGGCTGGCTATAGCTACGGCATCTTCACGCTGAACTTCGGCGACACGTGGTTCGATTCGTGGCTCGGCCTCGGCGCGGGCATTGTGGTGAGCGTCGTCGTGGCGGCATTGATCGGCTACATGATTTTCTTCGGGCGCATCAAGGGTGTGTTCATCGGCATCGTGACGTTATCTGTGACGCTCGTGCTCGAAACCTTCATGGCACAGACGGCGGGGCCGCAATGGGCGATCGGCGAGGCACGCCTGAACGGCTACAACGGCATGGGCGGCATGCCACCGCTGACGATACCGTGGCCGGGCGGCCCGCTCACGCTGGAGAACACGAGCTTCTACTACCTGGTGCTGATCCTGCTGATCGCCGTCTACGCGTTCATGCGCAAGCTGCTCGACGGCCCCTTCGGTCTCACGCTGATCGCGATCCGCGAGAATCCGCAGCGTGCGGAAATGCTGGGCGTCGATATCCGCCTTCATCAGTTGCTGGTCTTCGTGCTCGGCGGCACACTGGGCGGAGTGTCGGGTGCGCTGTACACGATCTGGGGCTCGTACATCACGCCGTCGACGATGGGTCTCACGGCCGCGGCGATGCCCGTGATCTGGGTCGCCACTTCAGGCAGGAAGAGCATCGGCGGCGCGATCGTCGGCACCGCATTGCTCGTGTGGCTTTCGCAGAATCTCGCGGTGTATGGCAGCCAGTACGCGCTGATCCTGATGGGCGCGATCCTGCTCGTGGTCGTGCTGGCTGCGCCCGAAGGCTTGCTGCCGTTCGTGGCAAGGCAGTTGCGGCGCTTCGAGCGTGAGCGCGGCGTTGGTAGCGGTCGCAACCGTCCGTGTTTCGACGAACCGCTCAAGCAAGAGGAGGGCAAATCGTGACCGTGCTGCTCGAAACACGCGCGCTCAAGAAGCACTTCGGCGGCGTGCAGGTGATCAACGGTATCGACTTTCAGATCGACGCGGGCGAGATTCGCTGCGTGATCGGACCGAACGGCGCAGGTAAGAGCACGTTCTTCAAGCTCATCACGGGCGAGCATCGGCCTTCGGAAGGCAGCGTGCATTTTCTCGGGCAGGACATGAGCCACGTGCTGCCGCATGAGCGCATCCGCATGGGGATGAGCATCAAGTTTCAGATACCCGGCGTCTTTCCGGATCTAAGCGTGCGGCAGCATCTGCAACTCTCGCTGCATCGCGCGAAGGACGACCGGCCTGGACGGATCGACGAACTCTTGCAGCGCTTCTTGCTGGAACAGGAAGAGCATGTGCTTGCGCGCAATCTGTCGCATGGCAAGAAGCAGTGGCTCGAAATCGCGATGGCCGTGTCGCTGCGGCCGAAGCTGCTGTTTCTCGACGAGCCCGTCGCGGGCATGTCGATCGAGGAAACACATGCAACGGGTGAACTCATCAAACGGCTTTCCGCATCCGGCCTGACGATGATGGTGGTCGAGCACGACATGACCTTCGTCAAACAGATCGCGACGCGCGTGACGGTGCTGCACGGCGGAAGACTGCTCGCCGATGGCCCGCTCGAAGAGATCCTCGCGCGCGACGATGTCGCGGAGGTGTATCTGGGGAAAAAATCATGAGCGCGCTTCTCGAAGTCGCGGACGTGGCAGCGGGCTATGGCGGCGGGCGCGTGCTTAATGGCGTGTCGTTCGGCATCGGGCGCGGCGAAGTGCTGGCGCTGATCGGACGCAATGGCGTCGGCAAGACCACGCTGATGCGCACGCTCATCGGTCTCGTCAAGCTCGATGCGGGTCACATTGTTCTGGACGGTGCGCCCATCGGTCATGAAAAGCCCTATGTGCGCGCACGCAAAGGCATCGGCTACGTGCCGCAGGGTCGCGAGATCTTCGGCGCGCTGACCGTCGCGGAGAACCTTCAGGTCGGCGCGCAGGCGAACCGCGACAAGGCGGCGCTGATGCGGGAGAAAGTGGTCGGCTATTTCCCTGTTCTCAAGACACGCTATCGGCAGAAGGCGGGCACGATGAGCGGCGGGGAACAGCAGCAGCTCGCCATCGCACGGGCGCTCGTCAGTTCGCCGCAGGTGCTGCTGCTCGACGAGCCATCGGAAGGCATCCAGCCTTCCATTGTCGATCTGATCGGCGAGACGCTGCTGACGATCGCGCGTGAGACGGGCATCGGCGTGGTGCTGGTCGAGCAGGATATGGGCATGGTCGAGCGCATCGCGACGCGTTGCTGCGTGATGGACAAAGGCCGCATCGTGGACACGTTGAGCCCGGCGCAACTCGGGGATGAGCAACTGATACGCCAGTATCTGGCACTGTGACGGAGAGCAGAACATGAAATGGCTAGAAGAATCGATCATGATGAAGCGCGGCGTCGGCGCCGATCGCGAACCGGTGGAACATCATTTGACCGAGGAACTGCAGAAGACTTTCCACTACACCATTGGGCCGTATTCGGAGCCCGTGCTGCACGTGAAGCCCGGCGATCGCGTGGTGGTGGACACGCGCGACGCGTTCGAAGGCAAGATCAAGAACGAAACGGATAAGCCCTCGGAGGTACTGAAGGTGCCGTTCCTCAATCCGCAGAACGGTCCCATCATGATCGAGGGCGCGGAAAAGGGCGATGTGGTCGCGGTGTACATCGAAAAGATGACGCCGCGCGGCGACGACCCGCACGGCTTTTGCTGCATGATCCCAAACTTCGGCGGACTGACGGGCACCGACTACACGGCGCTGCTCAACGAGCCTCTGCCGGAGGTGGTGCGCAAGATCAAGATCGACGAGGAGAACGTGTACTGGAGCAAGCGCAACACGCTGCCGTACAAGCCGCATATCGGCACGCTGAGCCTGTCGCCCGAGCTCGATTCGATCAATTCGCTCACGCCCGATTCGCACGGCGGTAATATGGACGTTCCCGACATGGGGCCGGGCAGCATCACCTATCTGCCCGTGCGCTCTCCCGGCGGGCGGCTCTTTATCGGCGACGCGCACGCTTGTCAGGGCGATGGCGAAGTATGCGGCACAGCCGTCGAGTATCAGAGCACGACCACGGTACGGGTCGATCTCATCAAAAAATGGAAGATCGACTGGCCCCGGCTCGAAAACGAGGACGCGCTGATGAGCATCGGCAGCGCACGGCCGCTCGAAGACGCGACACGTATTGCGTATCGCGAACTCGTGCTGTGGATGGCCGCGGAGTACGGCTTCGACAAATGGGACGCGTATATGATGCTGAGCCAGGTCGGCAAAGTGCGGCTCGGCAATTTTGTCGATCCAAAATATACGGTCGGCGCGATGGTCGCCAAGCACTACCTCAAGTAAAACGATCTGCCGTGCGGGCATGGTCCCGCACGCAATCATATGGAGAGCATGTCACGAAATGGCATTGTCCGATCCCATCAGAGTTGGTCTGCTTTGCTCCACGAGCGGCTCGACGGCGCTTCTGGAGCAGTCGCAATGGCGTGGCGCGTGCCTCGCGATGGACGAGATCAACGCGCGCGGCGGCATCGAAGGACGCGAACTCGTAGCGATCCACTACGATCCGGGCTCGGACCCCGCCGTGTTTCGCGAACTTGCCGAGCGCCTGATCGTGCAGGACGGCGTCAACGTGATCTTCGGCGGATACACGTCCACGAGCCGCAAGGCGATGCTGCCCGTCGTCGAGAAGCACAACCGGCTTCTGATCTATTCGCAGCAGTACGAGGGCTTCGAATACTCGGACAACATCATCTACAGCGGTGCGTCGCCGAATCAGAATGGCGTGCAACTCGCCGATTTCATGACCCAGACGTTCGGTGCGCGCGTCTACTTCGTCGGGTCGCGCTACGTCTATCCGTACGAATGCAACCGGACCATGCAGGAGCTGCTGCTTCAGCATCCCGAAGGCGCCATACTCGGCGAGCGCTATCTACCCCTCGAAGCGGACCGCGAGCAGTTCGCGCAGGTCGTCGCGGATATCGCGCGCAAGTCGCCCGACTGGATCTTCTGCACGGTGATCGGTGCGACCGTGCCGTATCTCTACGAGGCCTACGCGCACGCGGGTTTCGATCCCGCGCAGATGCCGATCGGCAGCCTCAACACGTCCGAGACCGAAATTCATGCGATGGAACGCGGCATCGCCGCGGGACATTTCACGGCGGCGCCGTATTTTCAGAGCGTCGATACCGCCGAGAATCATCGCGCCGTACGGCAACACCAGGCGCGCTTCGGTGTCGATACGCCGACCGACATGAACTGGGAAGCCGCTTACTATCAGATGCATATGTTCGCCGAAGCCTGCACGCGCGCCGGTTCGGACGAAATCGGCAAGATCATGCCGCATCTGCTCGGCTCCGAATTCGCGGCGCCGCAAGGCAGGGTGCGCATCGATCCCGTCAATCATCACATGGCGCTGTATCCGCGTATCGGCCGCGCGAATGCGGACGGCCAGTTCACCGTGCTGCGCGAATCGAAGTTCGCCGTCGGCCCCGACCCGTACATGACGCGCCAGACGCTCGGGGACTGGGTCACGAAGTTGAGCACACGGGACTACTGACGTGAGCGCGCGCATGGGCAGAGACCAACGCAGCCTCACCAGTTCGATTCTGGAGCGCCATCCGCGCGTGGTCGTGTTCCATCCCGACGATGACGACGGCCAGACGCTCACGAATCACCTCAGGCGCATGGGTTTTCAGGTCGAGCGATGCTGGCCGCCGCTGGAGACGCTGCCCGACAGGACGGATCTGGTGTTCCGTGCGCTGCTGCCCGAGGAGCGCGCGCCGAAGGACGAGTGGTGCGGGCCGGATGCGCCGCCCGTCATCTGCGTGGTCGCGTATGAGAATCCGACCTTTATCGATCAGGCCATCAAGATGGGATCGGACGGCATCGTCACGACGCCGATCCGCGCGTCGGGCCTGCTGTCGACCGTGGTCATGGCGCTCTATCACGCGAGGCGCTCGCGGCAGCACTTGCAACGTATCGCCAGGCTAGAGCAGAAGCTGCTCGACAGCCGGCATCTGCAGGAAGCAAAGGGCATTCTCATGACGATGCATAGCGTCAGCGAGAACGAAGCGTACGACATGCTGCGCGCCCAGGCGATGGAGAAACGTGTGTCGATCGACGACATCTGTCACTCGGTGATCCAGGCGGGCGAGGTGCTGCAGATCAAGCGCGGCATGATGCCCGAGGATGGGCGCGGCGAAGACTGAATTCAACCGTAGGTTCAAAAAGGGGCAACCAGCATGGACTTGCAACTGAAGGGACTGAAGGCAATCGTGACGGGCGGGACCAAGGGCATCGGTCTTGCCATTGCGCGCACGCTCGCGCAGGAAGGCGCCGACGTGGCAATCTGTTCGCGCGACGAGGCAGCCGCGACGGCGACTGCGGGCGCGCTCGCGGAACTGGGCGGCGCACGTGCTTCGGGCGCGGCCGTGGATGTCTCGGACGGTAGCGCGCTAAAGGCGTGGGTCGAGCATGTCGCGAAGGACTGGGGCGGGCTGGATATCGTGGTGGCCAACGTGAGCGCGCTCGCCATCGGCAACGATATCGAATCGTGGCGCAAGGAGTTCGAGACCGACCTGCTCGGCACCGTCAATCTCGTCGACGCGGCCATGCCATGGCTCGAAGCGAGCAAGGCGGCGTCGATCGTCGCGATATCGAGCGTGTCGGGACGCGAGATCGATTTCGCCGCCGGCCCTTACGGCGTGTTCAAGGCAGCACTCGTTCACTACATGCAGGGGCTCGCGAATCAGCTCGCGTCCAAAGGCATTCGCGCGAACACGGTATCGCCCGGCAACGTCTATTTCGAAGGCGGGGTGTGGGACTGGATCGAGCATAACGATGCAGCGCTATTCGAGCGCGCGCTCGCGTTGAATCCGACCGGGCGGATGGCGAGACCGCAGGAGATTGCGAATGCTGTCGCTTTCATCGCGAGCCCGGCGGCGAGCTTCGTCAGCGGCACCAACTTTGTGGTCGATGGCGCGCTCACACGCGGCGTGCAGCTCTGAAGCGGGCGGGACGCGTCACCGTGGTCCCGACTCCTCGATAAACCGTTCGAGCAGACGCTTCAACTGCTTTGCGTTGCGAGGGCCGAGCGCTTCTTCGATGGCGGCATGATGCGCGTCCACGCCCGGTTGCAGGCGGCCGAGCAGCTTGATGCCCCGGTCCGTGATGAAGATCAGAACCTTGCGGCTGTCGTAGTCGTCCGCTGACCGCTGCACCAGGCCGCGGCTCACGAGCTTGTCGACGTTCTTGGTCAGCGCGGGAAGGTTGAGCAGGACCTGGGCGGCGAGTTCGCTCATCGAGTGGCCCGTCTCGTCGGATACGGCATGCAGGATGCGCCAGTGCTCTTCGTTCACGCCTTCTTCGGCGGTCAGCTGGGCGAGACTGAGCTTCATCTGCCGATGCGCGGATGCGATGAGCCAGGCAAGGTATGAGGAGAGGTCTGTGTCCGGCATGGTAGATGCTTTGTGAATGACGAATAGCTGAATCTTACGCAAATAAACTTTCTGCGGAAAGTATCGGTGCAAGTGTCCTCTGGCACGTGCGCGCGATGGTGCGCGCACGCCATTCGTTGGTGCATCCCGAATCGTTCGAACTCGCCGCGTCGACCGTTTGATGAAGCCGCGTTCCCGTGCTTGCCGCTCAGGGCAGGAGATGACCATCGCGTTGTGCGTGCCGCTAGGCGGCGCGGCCGGGCTTTGGGGGCCTTGCGCGCTCGCCTCGGCTCAACTCGCCGTGGACGAACTGAATGCGTCGTCGGGCATCACGGGCCGCCCATGCCGGCTTTTGACGATCAATGCGGGCGACGACGCGCGCGAACTCGACGCCGCCTTGACCGACCTCGTCGGCGACGGTGCAATCGATGCGCTCGTCGGCATGCACACGAGCGCGGTGCGCCTCGATCTGCTCAAAGCCGTGGGCGGACAGATACCGTTCGTCTATACGCCGCTCTATGAAGGCGGCGAGCGCACGCCCGGCGTTTTCGCAATTGGCGAAACCACGCGGCGGCAGCTCCAGCCGGCCATTCACTGGATCAGCACGCAGCGTCGCCCGAAGCGCTGGTTCTTCGTCGGCAACGACTATGTATGGCCTCACGCGACGCATCGGCTCGCTCGACGTTACGTGCTCGATGCGGGCGCCGAGGTGGTCGGCGACATGTATCTGCCGTTCGGCGGAGGCGACTATGGCGAGGTGCTCGATGCGATCCGCAAGCGGCGCGCGGATGCCGTGCTGCTGTCGCTGATCGGTCAGGACACCATCGACTTCAATCGTGCGTTCGGCGAGGCAGGGCTCGCAACGCATATCGTGCGGCTTTCGTGCGCGCTCGGCGAAAACGAACTGCTCGGAATTGGAGCGCGCAACACCGCTGAGCTATATGTGGCCTCGGGTTATTTCGCTTCATTGCGCACCGATGCGAACCTCGCATTCAAGGAGCGGTACCAGGGGCGATACGGCGCGCGTGCACCGACGCTCGACACCTTCGGTCAATCCACCTACGAAGGCATTCATTTTCTGGCCGCGCTGTTCGACGACGCGCGGCGCAGACGTCTGTCCGAGCAGGCGGGGCTCGCGCAACTCGGCATCGCGCCGCTTTCCTATCGAAGCGCCCGCGATTCAGCCTATGCAGGTGGACGAGTGAACCACGTGCCCATCTATCTGGCGCGGGCCGAGGGCCATCATTTCGAGGTGCTTTCGCCGCTATAAGCGATGCGTGTTTCGTGCCGCATCAGGCTTCGTCCAATTTAGTTTCCATGGAAAATAAATTGTTGACTCGGAAAATATGTGTCCATACCATGGCTCGCAGATCGGGACACATACAGGTCGATTCGTCCCGTTCATTACGACACGCCTGCCTGAAGGCACAACCAGGCGGCAGTCCGTCACGAATCCGTTCGAGTGAGGAAGCCATGGCAGTTAAACGTCCCACGCCCGCCCAGCTTGACGAAGTCGCCATCAGTCTCGGCATCCATCTGTCCGAGGCACAGCTCGCTTCGTATCACACGTTGTTGCAGCCGAATTTCGACGCATACGATGTCATCGACGCGATGCCCGATTACGTCCCGCGCGTCACTTACCCGCGCACGCCGGGTTATCGTCCTTCAGGCGAAGAGAACCGCTATGGCGCCTGGTACGTGAAGAGCGAAGTGAAGGGTGCGCCCACGGGCAAGCTCGCGGGCAAGACCGTCGCACTGAAGGACAACGTATGCCTCGCGGGGGTGCCGATGATGAACGGCGCCTCGACTCTCGAAGGTTATGTGCCCGATGTCGATGCAACCATCGTGACGCGTCTGCTCGATGCGGGCGCGACGATTGTCGGCAAGGCCACCTGTGAGTACTTCTGCTTCTCTGGCGGCTCGCATACGAGCGCGCCGGCGCCCGTGCACAATCCGCGAAAGATGGGCTATTCGGCGGGCGGCTCGTCGTCGGGAAGCGCGGCGCTCGTGGCCGCGGGCGAAGTCGATCTCGCTATCGGCGGCGATCAGGGCGGCTCCATCCGCATGCCTGCGTCGTATTGCGGGATTTACGGCATGAAGCCCACACATGGGCTGGTTCCTTATACGGGCGTCATGCCGATCGAGCTGACGATCGACCACACGGGACCGATGACAGCCAACGTGACGGATAACGCGTTGATGCTCGAAGTGCTGGCCGGCCCCGATGGTCTCGATCCGCGCCAGTACGCAGGGCAGACCGCAAAGCCCTATTCGGACCTGATGAAGGAAGGTGTGCGCGGACTGAAAATCGGCGTCGTGAAAGAGGGTTTCGGATGGCCGCAATCGCTCACGGAATCGGATGCCAAGGTGCGTGCCGCCGCCGATCATTTTGCGGAACTGGGCGCGAAGGTCAGCGAGGTCTCGATTCCGATGCATCGCGTGGGCCCGTCGATATGGCTGCCGATCGCCGCCGAAGGCGCCACGCAGCAGATGATGAAGGACAACGGTCACGGCTTCAACTGGAAGGGCCTTTACGTCACGGGCATGATCGACTATCACGCCGGCTGGCACGAGCGAGCGGACGAACTGTCGGAAACGCTGAAGATCACGATGGTGCTCGGCGAGTACTTTATTCGCCACTATCGCGGGCATTTCTATGCGAAGGCGCAGAACCTGTCGCGTCAGCTCACGGCCGCATACGACGCCGCGTTCGCCGACTACGATCTGCTCCTCATGCCGACGCTCCCGCTCACGGCGACGCCGCTGCCCAAGCCGGGCGCAAGCGTCGAGGAAGTCGTCACGCGCGCTTTCGAAATGTTGCCGAACACATGCCCGTTCGATTGCACGGGGCATCCCGCGATGAGCGTGCCGTGCGGCACGGTCGACGGCCTGCCCGTGGGCATGATGCTGATCGGCAAGCATTGGGACGAAGCGACCATTTATCGCGGCGCATACGCATTCGAACAGTCGATCGACTGGATGAAAGTTTGATCTTTGTGATCCTTCTCGCGTCTCTTTCCGGAACCCCTCTATGGACCGACGTGCGTTTCTGAAATCGTCTGCGGCATCGGTAGCCGCTGGAATGGCGGGCTCGTTTCCCTTCATCGCCGAAGCGGCCGACGAGATTCTTGTCGGCGGCATCACGGACCTGTCGGGCGGCCTCGATATCTACGGCAAGCCGATGGCGGACTGCCTCACCATTGCCGTCGAGGAGTGGAATGCGCAGGGCGGCCTGCTCGGCAAGCAGATCAAGCTGCTGAATTACGATCCGCAGTCGAGCATGCAGCTCTATACGCAGTTCGCACAGCAATCGGCGTTGAAGGACAAGGTCGCGGTCGTGCACGGCGGCATCACGTCCGCTTCGCGCGAAGTCATGCGACCCGTGCTGGACCGTTACCGCACGCTCTATTTCTACAACACGCAGTACGAAGGCGGCGTGTGCGACCGCAACACGTTCTGCACGGGCGTGACGCCGGGCCAGACCGTCGCCAAGCTGATTCCCTACGCGATGAAGCAGTGGGGCAAGAAGGTGTATGTCGTTGCGGCCGACTACAACTACGGCCAGATCACCTCGCAATGGGTGAAGAAGTTCGTCCAGGACAACGGCGGATCGGTACAGTCAATCGACTTCTTCCCGCTCGACGTGACCAATTTCGGCTCGACCATCTCGAAGATCGAGTCGGCGAAGCCTGACATGCTCGTGTCGGCGCTTGTCGGCGGCTCGCATATGTCGTTTTACCGGCAATGGGCCGCGGCGGGGCTGCACAAGAAGATTCCGCTGGCGTCGACGACCTTCGCGGGCGGCAACGAGCAGATCGTCCTCTCGCCCGAGGAGTGCGATGGCTTCCTCGTCTCGTACAACTACTTCGAGAACCTCGACAACCCGGTGAACAAGGCGTTCAAGGACCGTTTTCACAAACGTTTCGGCGCGAACTACCCGAACATCACCGAGCTGGCGATGGGCACGTATCAGGGCTTCAACCTCTGGGCACAGGGCGTGAAGAAGGCAGGCACGCTCGATCGCGTGAAGGTGATCGAGGCGCTGGAATCGGGGATCAGCATCGACGCGCCCAGCGGCAAGGTGTCGATCGATCCGGCCACGCATCACTGCGTGCTCAACGTGAGCATCGCGCAGGTGAAGAGTCACAAGCTCGACATCGTTCAGACGTTCCAGAACCAGCCTCCCGTCGACACCAGCGCGGTGTGCAATCTCATCAAGAACCCGCGCGACAACCAGCAATACGTAATCAAGCTTTGAGGCGCACGCCGCGCCTTCATGGAGAGGAGCTACGATGGATCTTGCCGCGATCATTCTGATTCAGGTGCTCTACGCCATTGCGAGTCTCGTCGTGATCTCGTCGGGGCTTGCGGTCATCTTCGGCATGATGAAGGTGATCAATCTCGCGCACGGCGAATTCATGATGCTGGGCGCGTATGCGGCTATCGAGGCGATCCGCTTCGGCGTGAATCTGTGGGTTGCGATTTTCGTCGTCGCGCCGCTTGTGGTCGCGCTGATCGGCGTCATGCTGGAACGGGTCTTCATCCGGCGCCTGTACGGCCGCATGATCGACACGATGCTGGCGACCTGGGGGCTGTCGCTGCTTCTGATCGGCATCGTCACCTCGATTGCGGGCAATACGACGGCGGGCATTTCCGCGCCGCTGGGCAACTTCGCTATCGGCGGATATTCGGTGAGCAGCTATACGCTCGTCATCATCGCGGTTGCCGTGGTGCTCGGCGTCGCGCTGCGGTGGGTGTTGCTGCATACGTCGCTCGGTCTCATCGCGCGCGGCACGATGCAGAATCCGCAGATGGCCGACGCGTTGGGCATCGCTCCCGGCCGCGTGTATTCGGCTACCTTCGCCATCGGCGCAGCGCTGTCGGGACTCGCAGGTGCGTTGCTCGCACCGATGACGGGCGTCGTGCCGACCATGGGTGGCGCGTTTATCGCCAAGGCGTTCATCACGGTGATCGGGGGCGGGCCGGCGATCGTTGCGGGACTGGTCAGCTCGTCGATGCTGTTCGGCGCGATCAATCAGGTCGCTGCGTTCGCGTCGACGCCCGTGCTCGGCGAGGTCGCGCTGCTCGTCGGCGCGATCGTGATGCTGCGGCTTCTGCCGCGCGGCATCACCGGCCGCTTTTTCAAGGGGGCATTGTGATGACGCCAGTCAACGCGAACCGCACGATTCCCGTTGCCGATGCACTCTCGCGTTTCTCACGGTCATGGAAGAGCGCGGCACTCGCGCTGGCCGTCGGCTCGATCATGTTGATCGTGCTGCCGCGTGTGCTCGATGACTTCGCGCTCGTGCAGGCAACCGTCTACGCGGTCATGGCGATACTCGCGATGAGCCTCGGCTTCGTGTGGGGCTTTGGCGGCATACTTTGCTTCGGCCAGTCGGCGTTCTTCGGTCTCGGCGCTTACACGTATGCGATCGCCGTCACCAATATGGGCGACAGCACGGTGCCGTTCATGCTCGCTATCGTGTTGCCTGCGGCCTTTGCGGCGGTGCTCGGCTATCTGATCTTCTATGGGCGGCTTTCGGACGTGTACATGGGCGTGATCACGCTCACTGTCACACTGATTCTCTTCAACCTGGTCAACTCGACGGCCGGACCGGAATGGAAGATCGGCAATGCGGTGCTCGGCGGCTTCAACGGTATTCCCAACATCGCGCCGCTCAATACGCCAGGCAATATCGACGATGTGATCAGTCCGCGCGGACTGTTCGAGCTGTCGCTGGCGGCGCTGCTCGGCGTCTATTTTTTGCTGCGCGTGCTGCTCGCGTTCAAGATGGGGCGGGTAATCGTCGCGAGCAAGGAGAACGAACAGCGTCTGCTGCTGCTCGGCTACGACTCACGCGTCTACAAGCTGTTGACCTTCGTGCTGGGCGCGGCCATCGCCGGGCTGTCAGGCTGCCTCTTCGCGAACTGGGGCGCGTTTACGAGTCCCACGGTGTTCGGCCTCGCGCAATCCGCGCAGATCATCATCTGGGTCATCGTGGGCGGGCTGGGCACGCTTGTCGGACCGGTGATTGGATGCGTGGCGATCCAGTGGCTCACGACGCAGATCGGCACGCAGCAGACCATCAATTCCAACCTCGTGCTCGGCGCCATTCTCGTCGTGTTCGTGCTGATGGTGCCGAAGGGCATCGTGCCGAGTCTTGGCGAGCTTGGCATGAAGCTCTTCGGCGCGGCCCGGCGCACACGCCGTTCAGCGGACGACGCGCGCAACGTCGCGCAGGACGACACACATAGCGCATCGCGCGAGGAAGCCGCATGACGCAGCCGCTGCTGGAAACACGCAAGCTCAATGTCCGATTCGGCGGCGTGCACGCGACTCGTGATGTCGACTTCACGCTCGCCGAGGCGGAGTTGCGCTGTGTGATCGGGCCGAACGGCGCGGGCAAGAGCACGTTCTTCAAGCTGCTCACGGGTCAGGTCAAGCCGACGTCGGGCGAGATCCTGTTTCGCGGCAAGGACATCACCGCGATGCAACCGCATGAGCCGGCGCGTCTCGGCATCGGCATCAAGACGCAGGTGCCGAGCCTCTTCAACGGCCTCTCGGTGTGGGACAACGTGTGGCTGGCGGCACGGCGGGTGAATACGCCCATGCAGACCGATCGCGTGACGCGGGAAGTGCTGGAGCGCGTCGGCCTGCTGTCGCATCGCGACGCGATCACCGGCTTGCTGGCCCATGGCGAGCGCCAGTGGGTCGAACTGGCTGTCGTGATCGCCGCAGACCCGCCGCTGATTCTGCTCGACGAACCCGCAGCGGGCATGACCGACGCGGAAGTGGCGCGCACCGCAGACCTGATACTCGAGATCAACCGGCGCCATGCCCTCGTCGTGGTGGAACACGACATGAGCTTCATCCGGCGCATTGCAAAGAAGGTCACGGTGTTGCATCAAGGCGCGATCATTCGCGAGGACACGCCCGAGCGCATCATGAGCGATCCGTTCATCCAGCAAATCTATCTGGGCAAGAAGCCGCATTGACGGGAGGCGCGATGCTTGAAGCAAACGGCTTGTGTGCGGGCTATGGCGCCATTCCCGTGCTTTACGGCGTGGCGCTATCCGTCAAGAGCGGCGAAGCCGTCGGCATTCTCGGGCACAACGGCATGGGCAAGACGACTTTGCTGCGCACGCTGATCGGCGCGCTGCCCGCGACGGCGGGCACCATCCGCTTCAATCACGACGATGTGACCGCGCTTGCGCCGCACGCGCGTGCGAAACGAGGCATGGCGTATGTCCCTCAGGGGCGCGAGATTTTCCCGACGCTGTCCGCCTACGACAACTTGCGGCTCGGCCTCGTGAAGACAGGACGTAAGCCCGAAGCGGCGATCGACGCGCTACTCGAGGATTTTCCGCGTCTTCGGCCTCTGCTGGACCGGGCCGGCGGGGCGCTCTCGGGTGGCGAACAGCAACTGCTCGCATTGGCGCGCGCGCTGGCGGGCGAGCCGTCGATGTTGCTGCTCGATGAACCCACGGAAGGCATCCAGCCTTCGATCATCGAGGAAATCGCTGAGACGCTCGTGTCGTTGCGCGAAAAGCGCGGCCTGACGATCGTGCTCGTCGAGCAGAACCTCGACTTTATCGCCGCCGTATCGCAACGGGTGCTGGTGATCCGGCGCGGACGTATCGGCGATGAAATTCCGCGCGAGCATCTGACCGACCTCGACAAGGTCAGCGAGTACACAGGGGTGCACGCCTAGGCGCTCTTCAATACATCGAGCGCGGCTGCACACGCGCCTTGTAATTGCTCGCGCATCAGATCCTGAACGTCCGCCGTGCGGTTGACGATCGCATCGCGAATTCGCACCGCCTGCTCGAACGATGCGCGCATCCGTCCGCCGCGTGACATCGCGATACGCCGCAAGCGGCGCACAGGGCCGATCAGTGCGGCATGGTTCTGTTGCAGCGTGCGGTTGTCGGCGATCGTCATTACGATCGTATAGAAGCGATCCAGTGCGTCGACATAGCTCGCTGGGTCGTCTGCCTCGACGCTAGCCTGCATCGCGCTGATCACGTCGTCCAGTTGTGCCGCGCCGAGCGCCGTGATGCGCTCCGATGCAAGCTGCACCGCGAGACATTCGAGCGCGGCGCGCACCGTGTAGATCTCTTCGACATCGCGCAGCGACACCGCGCGCACATAGGCGCCCACACGCGGCAGGATCGTCACCAGCCCTTCGCGCTCCAGTTGCGCGAACGCTTCGCGCATCGGCGTGCGGCTGACGTTCAGCTGTTTCGCGACCTGCACTTCGGACAGCCGGCTGCCCGGCGCAAGCACCCCCTCGACGATCGCCTCGCGCAACGCGGGCACGACTACGCCGTCGCTCAATGAATCCCCGGTGGTATCCAGCGTGCGCAGCCTTGCGTGATACCGCGTGGCGATCGACTCCAGAGTAGGCGCATGGCGCGCAGGCGCTTTTTTAGATGCAGTTTTTGCGGTAGGCATTGACACCTCGAAATTCTGTGAATACGCTGTATACAGATTATACATCAGGAGACGACATGGATCGTAGTCCATTGCAGGCCCCCGTTCTGATCGAACAGACGGGCGACACGCTCACCTTCACATTGAACCGGCCAGACGCCGGCAATGAAGTGTCGGGCGTGATGTTCGACGCGATGTCTGCCGCGTTGCGTAGCGAGGCCGTCGAGCCCAAGGCGCGCGTGTTGCGCCTCCGCGCGAATGGCGACGTGTTTTGCACAGGCCGCGAGCGGGCGGGGCGGGACGCCGTGTCGATACGCGCCGAAGTCGCGCGGCTGATCGAACTGAAGCGGCTCTTGCGCAACACTTCGCTGATCTCGATTGCGCAGGTGCAGGGCGATGCGTTCGGCTTTGGTTTCGGGCTGGCCATCCTGTGCGACTTCACGCTTGTCTCGTCGTCGGCGCGGCTCGGCTTTCCGGAGATGCGGGCTGGCCTGCCGCCCGCCGCGATCATGGCCTATCTCGGCCGCTATGCGTTGCCCAAGGCGATATTTCCGATGGTGCTGTTCGGCGACGCCATCACCCCCGAGCTTGCCGTGCAGGCGGGTCTCGTTACGCGCGTGTGCGAGCCAGCGAGTCTGCATGCAGAAGCGGACGCGCTAGCCGAACGCATTCTCTCGCTCGACGAAGCGGGTGCAAGGCAATGCAAGGCGTTTTTCCTCGCGGCACAGGAAAGCAGCGTCGAACACAACTTCCGCAGCGCAACCGATATGTTGACCGTCAATGCGTTGCGGCTGATGCAGGGCCGCTGAATACGGTAATGCATCTCTCACGCGATACAACACGACGTGCTACGGCGCGTGCGTCACTGAACGGGGACGTCACGCGACTTTGACACGTCGACAGGAGACAGACATGTATGTCAACGCAGGGCCAAGGCTCGATCGCTTGCCGATGTCGGGATTTCACCGGCGCATCATGTGGCTGATCGGTATTGGCATGTTTTTCGATGGTTTCGATATCTACGTCGCGTCGACGGTGCTCGGTGCAACGCTCAAGAGCGGCTTCTCCACGCTCGGACAGAATGCGCTGTTCGTGTCGCTGACGTTTCTCGGCATGATGCTCGGCTCGCTTGCCACCGGCTTTCTCGGCGACCGCTTCGGGCGGCGGTTCACCTATCAGGCGAACCTTGCCCTGTTCGGTCTGGCGTCGCTCGGTGCGGCGCTCGCGCCGAACATGAGCGTGCTGATTGCCTGCCGCTTCTTCATGGGGCTCGGCCTCGGCGCAGAAAACGTGGTCGGTTACTCGACGCTGACCGAATTCGTGCCACCGCAAAAGCGCGGCAGGCTGCAGGGCCTGATGGCTGTCTTCGTGGTGTCGGGATTGCCTGTTGCGGGGCTGATCGGCTTGCTGCTGATTCCATCGTTCGGCTGGCGCGCGATGTTCGTGCTCGGCGGACTTGGCGCGCTCGGCGTCTGGTATGCGCGCAAGGCCTTGCCCGAGTCGCCGCGCTGGCTCGATTCCGTCGGACGGCACGACGAAGCCGACGCGATCCTGCGTCGCATTGAAGCCGAAGTGACGGCTGCGCGGGGTGGCGAGTCGTTGCCGGCTCCCGTTTCCATGAAAGCAGGCTCGACCGCGCCGCAGGTGCTCACGTTCGGTTCGCTTTTCAGCGGCGCGATGCTGCAGCGGATGATCGTCGGCTGCGTGACGCTGGTGGTCATCAACACGCTGCTGTACGGCTTCGTGACCTGGCTGCCGACGTTCTTCGTGCATCAGGGCTTCAGTATCGCGAAGTCGTTCGGCTTTGCGCTCGTGATGTCGCTCGGTGCGCCGATCGGCTCCGCGATCGGTGCGCTCACGGCCGATGCATGGGGTCGCAAGCCGACCATCATCGGTTCGTCGTTCGCAGCGATCCTGTTCGGCGCGATGTACCCGTTCATCACGAGCCCTGTGATTCTGCCCATCGTCGGACTGCTGTTGACCATACCCATCTACGTGCTGGTCGCGCTGCTGTTCGCCGTCTATGTGCCCGAACTCTTTCCGACCGAAGTACGACTGCGCGCGTCTGGGGTCTGCAACACGCTGGGGCGTGGCGCAACCATCGTGACGCCGTTCATCGTGGTGGCGCTGTTCGCACAGCACGGCGTCGTCGGCGTGCTTGCCTTGATGATCGGCCTGCTCGCCGTACAGATCGTGGTGGTCGCATGGCTCGGCGTCGAGCCGACGGGACAGCGCCTCGAAGATCTTCAGCCGGAAGACACACTCGCGCGCGACGCGCTTCATGCCGACGCGCACGCTTCGCCTCTCAAGTGAACAAACAGGAATGACGCAATGGATACGACGAACACCCAACACTACGACGCACAATTGTTGATCGACGGCGAATGGACGGATGCCGAGGAGAACCACACGCTCGATATCGTGAATCCCGCGACGGGCGAAGTGATCGGCGCACTGGCGGCTGCGTCGGCGAACGACGTCGACCGTGCCGTGCAGGCGGGGCACCGTGCCTTCGAAGGCGGCGCGTGGCGCGACATGCCGATCCAGCAACGTGCGCGGGTGCTGAACCGCTTTGCCGATCTGTTCGAAGCGGATCTCGAACAGTTCTACAAGCTGGAGACACTGAACAACGGTCGCCCCATCTCCGAAACGCGCGCGCAGATTTCGCGGTTGCCGCAGTTCTACCGGTACTTCGCCGCGCTCGCACTGACGCGCCGCAGCGACGTGATTCCCATTGAAGGACCGTACCTGTGCTACACGCAGCGCGTGCCGCTCGGCGTGGTCGCGCTGATGACGTCGTTCAATCATCCGTTGATGATTCTTTCGAAGAGCCTCGCGCCCGCGCTTGCGACGGGCAACAGCGTAGTCATCAAGGCATCGGAGCAGACGCCGCTGACGACGGTCCGGCTCGTGAAGCTGCTGCAGGAAGCGGGCGTGCCCAGGGGCGTCGTCAACGTGGTGAATGGCGAAGGGCGGGAAGCGGGCGCGGCGCTCGCACGGCATCCGCTGATCCGCAAGGTTGTGTTCACGGGCGGCACGGAAGTGGGCCGCACGATCGGCGAGGCGGCAGCGCGCAATTTCGCGCTGACCACGCTGGAACTGGGCGGCAAGGGCGCGGTGATTCTGTTCGACGACTTCGACATGGAGCGCGCGGTGAACGGCGCGGCGTTCGCGGCCTTCATCGGCGCCGGGCAAACCTGTGTGTGCGGCGCGCGCATCCTCGTGCAGAAGTCGATGTACGCGGAATTTCTCGAACGTTTCCGCGTGAAGGCGGAGGGCATTCGAGTCGGCGATCCCGCCGATGCAAAAACCCAGCTTGGGCCTGTGATTTCGGATCGTTCGAGGCAACGCATTCTGGCGATGCTCCAACGCGCGAAGGCGGCGGGCGCGAAAGTGCTGACGGGTGGACGCGTGCCGCAAGGATTGACGTCGGGCTACTTTCTCGAGCCGACGGTGATCCATGACGCCAGCCCGCAATCGGAGATTGGCCAGGACGAGGTGTTTGGGCCCGTCACCGTCGTCATGCCGTTTGAAGACGAAGCCGATGCAATTCGTATCGCCAACGACACGCAGTTCGGCCTCGCTGCTTCCATCTGGACGCAGGACGTCGCACGCGCGCATCGGGTTGCGGGCAAGCTCGAGTTCGGCATGGTCTGGGTGAACGACCATCACCGGCTCGACCCTGCATCGCCGTGGGGCGGCTTCAAGAACAGCGGAGTCGGGCGCGAGACGGGCATCGAATCGTTCGATCAGTTCAGTGAGCCGCGCGCGGTGACGATCAACACCAGCGGCAAGACAGTCGACTGGTATGCGGACGATGGTCAGTTGAAGCGGCTGAACTAACGGGTGAGTGGGGTGAGTGGACGTGGCAGATCGTCAAGGTCTGCTCGTCCCGACGAAGATGGCCTGCGAGCTGGTCTGGAAACTGTCCGCGATAGCGTGACCGCCGCTGGGGGGCGTCGTCACTGCTCGCATTCCATGTTCGATTTGCCAGGTGAATGACCTTCCGCGGCGCCGCTCTGGCGCCCATCAGTCCGCGTAACGCAATCCGGGCGTCTTCAAAGGCTCGCGCATCTGCGTAAATGCAAAATAATCGGATCGGCGACCAGGGAAAACGATCAATAAAAATCGAGGTCCCATTCCCGGATTTATGTTTGAGTGGCCGTTGATATCAACGGCGTCACGCGAGCACGTCATTTCCAATCGGGGAACTGCCCACATCTGTAAATCAATTCAGTAAACAATACGCGCGGGTCGCTCATTGACGCGGTATTGGCATTCCGAAAAGCGACTTTCGTCGACCGGTCATGCGATCATGCACAATCTTGGGTATATCCCACGCGATTGTGTACAAAACATTAAAAAAAGAATGAAACCATTGACGCAGCGAGAGAAACAGATCGTTTTGCTTATTGGAAATGGCTTACGAGGAGACCAGATTGCCGCTTCGTTGAAAATATCACCGCAGACGGTTCGAAAGCATCGAGCCAATATCGCGCAAAAGCTCGGGCTCTCAACGACCGTCCAGTTGGTCTCCTACGCGGTGACTGTTGCGCAATCGTCTTCAATGAATCCTTTTCCCCATCATTGCTGCAACACTCGGCAAACGTGAATTAGACGTGCTGCGCCTCGTCGCTGCCGGATTGACGAGCAAGGAGATCGGGAAAAAACTAAAAATCAGTCCCCGGACAGTCAGCAAGCATCGCGAAAATCTGATGCGAAAACTCCAGATCCATGACATGGCCGGCTTGCTGCGGATTGCAAACTCACTGCGCTAATTGCCAGCCAATCGCGTTGCTTAACGGATTTTTTCGCACTACGCATTCGGAGGTATTTCTCTGAGCTATGAATAGCGCCATTGTGCTGACAACGGCACGCAGCAATTTGTGTGACCGCTATTCGGTTAATCCAGACGGAGAAAAGCCATGAATGCACCCGAACAAATCCAGCAACTTCATAATCAGGTTGCAGCGGCCGCGACCTTTTTTGGCGAGACGTTTCCCGAGATTCATCCGAATTACTATCCGGGGGCAGCGGCTGCACCTGCTGCACCGCCGCCACCCGTCGACCAGAACACAGCTGGGCTGTTCAGCGCGGTGCAACTGAGTCGGGACGTTCCTGCCAATGTGCAGGCGGATCTGGAAACGGCGAGCCGCTGCATGTTGAATCTGACCTCGCTCGGTACTACGTATTGTCAAAGCCGGGCTGCAAAGGCGAACAATCCAGATCTCCTTTTCGACACTTCCGTCTGGAAACAGGTTCTGGTCAATTATCCGCTTCTTGGCCCGTTCAGCTTCCAGAACACGGGATACAAGAAGACGATACGCGGCATCGAACTGTCGTCGGAATTCCTTCAGTCGATCCTCGGCTTCGCGACCAAAGGGCCTTTGCTGGGCGCCTTCCAGTCGTTTATCGGATCGTTCGGCCAGAAGATCAGTGCGGGCGTCGATTCGTCGAGCAAGCCCTTCCATTTCGCGTCCAACACGGTATTCATCGACGCGCAACAGGTCGGAAACACCTTGATGGTGATGCCGCACCTGAAGATGTACTTCTGCGATTTCACGTCCAAGGACAGAAAGGTCTACTCCAGCTGCGCGTCGGCAACGCTGATCGACGTCGACCTGCAATACATCGAGGTCGACGCAATCTGGAACTTCGAGCTGTACAAGAGCGACGCGACGGTCAGGGCAGCATTCGACAAACTCGTCGGGGCGTCGGCCGTCAACAAGATCGAAGAAGCCACGACGTTCTTCAGCGACACGGTTAGCTAAGGCGTTTTTATCGGCCTGGCGAGGCGTCTTGTGGGTCGGCTCTGGCCGGCCCGCGAACCCTGTCTTCGCAAGCACGTTCAGCGCATCCGATTTCCGGAGAACCACAATGAGTACAACGCCTCAGTCGGCCTTCTTTCTGATCGCGAATGACAGTGACGATCTGCAAACCAGTCGCGACAGAACGCTCGATATCTTTGGCCTTGTCGATGGCTATGCCACGTCGCGTATGCAACCCGATGCGCCTGACTCTTATCAGTCCATCGCCCGGCAGGCGTTGCTGCGGATCCCGGCGCTCGGTCCATCGACGGGCAGCAGGTCTTCCGAGCAATCCGTGTCGTGTCTGGAAGGCGTGGCAAGGGTGCTAGGGAGGATGCCGTTCAGCCGGCCAGAGCAGCAAGTGAACTTTCTCGTCGAGCAGGGTTTGATTCCGCCTGACGACGAGTCTGAACAGGTTGCGCTGACGCTCTATTGCGGCGAGGTCTCACCGGCTATCGTACACGGCGGTCCGACGATCCGCGTGTGGTTCGCGTTCGTCAACTGGACGCGCGGCGCCTATCCCGGATCGGGCGGTTCGATCTCGTGCGACGCAATCGGTGCAAGCGTTCTGGACAACTGGTTCACAGCCAATGCCAAGGCGTGGGCGACGATGACCAAAGCGGGAAATGGGCAAGCGGTTCGCGAATCCCATCGCCTTCTCGAATTGCCTGCACGAGACGACTGAAGAGCCGGATCCGTACGTTGTTTCGCTTATCAAAACGAGGTGAAGGAAATGCGTACTTCTCAAATGACGTTGAATCGTGTCCCGCGTCGAATTGCGAGGCGCGGCGCGATAGGACTTGTGTGGTGTGCGGCTTCATTGGCGACGGTGTCGGCCGTCGCGCAAACCTGTCGTGTGCCCGCCAATGGAAATTGGACCCAATGGCTGCAGGCGCAAGAGGACGCAGGAGGTCATGCGCTCGCGTGTCATGTCGGCGTATCGGTGAACGGCCTCATAGGCCGCCTGACGAATCGCGGTGGTCACAATGGTCCCGCGTGCATGCCAAACGGAAACGCCGCGAGCGCGTGGTCGAGTGAGGCGGCATTGCAGGATGCGCTGAGAACGCACATCGTGCAGGCGGGGGCTCGCTACCCGGGCGACGATCCCAACGACTACATCATCCATGGTACTGCGGCCACCACGGTGGGTACGGTTGTCACCGTATCGCATGACAAGAAGAACAACTCGCCCTGTCCGAACAAAAACGGGTATGTCTGCAAGAAGACGGCAAATTGGGTTGCAGTCGTGCGTAAAACTCCGGCCGACTGTTATCTCTTGACAGCGTATCCGCGTTGAACCGGCAGGCGTGTGTTTCGCGATTTAAAGGCAACGCAAGATTGATCGCTACTTTATGGAGGTGAGCTATGAGTGCGGACGACAAAGAACTTCTTCAGACGCTCGTGAAGATTCTGCAAGTTGCGGGCGCGGCAGTCAACGGCAATGCGTCGGATGGCGACGAGCAGAAAGACAACCCGGTAGCGGCGTCGGCGGTCCCACAGGGCGAAGCGCCATCGTGCTCGATAAAGACGCTTCCCGACCGGCTTTTCGTACCGGCGGCCCAAACAGCAATCAAGGTGAATCCCGTCAACGCACCCGCGCTTGCCGTGTCGTCGATGCTTGCTGCGAACGTGCCCTTCGAGCCGATGGCCATCGCAGTCATGACATCCAAGTACTGGGGGCCGACGCCGCGTCAACTGACGGTGAACTTCCTGGAAAGCACGCCCGCTGATCTTCGTGCGCGCATTCTGAGTCACATGAATGCGTGGGCGCGGGTATCGTGCGTCACGTTCGTCGAAACGCAGGGGGCGGCGGACGTTCGCATTTCTCGTGGCCCGGGAGGATACTGGTCGTATCTCGGCACGGACATTCTTCATATCCCGAAAGATCGTCCGACGATGAATCTGGAAGCGTTCACGATGAATACGGCGGAGTCGGAATACCTGCGTGTCGTTCGACACGAAACCGGGCACACGCTGGGCTTTCCGCACGAGCATATGCGCCAGGAACTGGTCGCGCGGATCGATCCGCAAAAAGCCTACGACTTTTTCTACCGGCAGTACGGCTGGAACAAGACGGCAGTGGATCAGCAGGTGCTCACCGCGCTTGATCAGCAGTCGATCTTCGCAACCCCGCCCGATCAGACGTCGATCATGTGCTATCAGCTTCCAGGAACCATCACCAAGGATGGACAGCCTATTCAGGGCGGCCTGGATATCAACGGCACGGATTACGCGTTTGCCGCGCAGATCTATCCGAAACCGGCGTCCAGCACGATGGATGCGCCGGACGACGCGCAGAAGTCATCTGCGGATCGGGACGCCTGGAGCGCATCGGAAGATGTAGAGGTCACGGTGTGAGGAAGCTATATTGGCTATTTCAAAAGTGGAGTGGCTAATGCGGCTCACGAGGCATGTGGATTGAAGCCCGAGAAGTCGAGCTTGCCTG
>NZ_JAWRXV010000293.1:0-402 GCF_046534875.1 Paraburkholderia sp. SIMBA_054
TCATCGGCGGATCAACCGAGTGGAAGGAATCGACAGCCGAAGCGTGGGGGCTACTCGCGCGTCGACGCAATTGCCATCTGCATGTCGGGCGGGTCAACTCGGCGCGCCGTATTCACATCTGTGCGGCCGCCGGCGCTGACAGTTTCGACGGCAGCGGGCCAAGCCGCTTTTCCAACGCGTTACCACGGCTAGACCGGGCGACCCGGCAGCCTGACCTTTTCGCAGCGGCCGACCAGTCGCTCGAAGAGGCAAAGGCAGCAAGTCTGGGTCTGACCTTGTAACGAACACATGACTTTTTAACCCTTTCGGGAGCCGACCCCCGAACGGGTCGCTCCCATCTTTTCCGGAGCGAACGATGGACCGTGACATTCATACCTTGATGGAAAACGCCATTGCGTCGAT
>NZ_JAWRXV010000294.1:0-401 GCF_046534875.1 Paraburkholderia sp. SIMBA_054
CGAGTGTTCCGTACTGAGCTTGATGCCTTCCTGGCCTGCCCAGTCCTCCATGCGCAGCTTGTTGTTCGCCTGCGTGCGGATCATGTTGCGCGAGAGCCAGCGCCGGTCGTTCGTCACCAGATCGCGCGCCTGGCTGTGATGATGGAACGCGATGATTTCGGGCTTGTCCGGATCGCCGTCCCGGCAGGTAATCACCGCTTCTGCATCGTCCAGCGCGGGGAAGTGCATGCCGGTTTGCAGCTTGCCCGCGAACGGCTTTGCCAGCCGCAGCGGTACGCTCTCGCCGCCATTCGGCCACGTTTCGAAATCGGAGTCGAAACGGACCGTATAGTGGCCATTTTTATCGACGTATGCGTAGGTGTATTTGTCCGGGCTCGTCACACGCGCGCTGAGTGTGCCGG
>NZ_JAWRXV010000295.1:0-401 GCF_046534875.1 Paraburkholderia sp. SIMBA_054
GTCGGCGGGGCACCGCGAAGGTATCGTCGTCGATGTGCGGCGTGTCGTGACGCTGGGCGGCTCGGTGCGAGTGGAACTCGCGGGCCGCGAAGGCAATCTGCTCGAAGCCGAACTCGATCGCGAATCATGGCGCGAGCTGCAACTCGCGGTCGGCGACGGCGTGACGGCCGTGCCGCGCGCGCTGCGCGTGTTTCCGGCGCAATGAGCGGCTCAGCACGCATGCGCAACCCGATTCGATCCAACGCGACCCACTCCAATAATTCAACTTTCGCTGAACCGGACACTTCAACATGAACTTCCAGCAACTGCGCTTCGTGCGCGAGGCCGTGCGTCAGAACATGAACCTGACCGAAGTGGCGAACGTGCTGTACACGTCGCAGTCGGGCGTATCGAAACAGACC
>NZ_JAWRXV010000296.1:0-401 GCF_046534875.1 Paraburkholderia sp. SIMBA_054
CCAGCCGATGAACCAACCTATGTCACGCGAGACGCCTGCGATCGAAATGCGCAACGTGTCCTGCCGTTTCATTTCTCCGGACGGCAAGGCAACCATCGCGTTGCGCGACTTCAGCATGTCGGTGGCGCGCGGCGAGTTCGTTGCGATTGTCGGGCCGACGGGCTGCGGCAAATCCACCACGCTCAGCATGATTACGGGCTTGCTCAAGCCCACTACCGGCGAAGTGCGCGTGATGGGCGCGCCGGTCGACGGCATCGATCCGCGCATCGGCTTCGTGTTCCAGGCGGACGCGGTGTTCCCGTGGCGCTCGGTCATCGACAACGTCGCGGCCGGTCCGCTGTATCGCGGCCGCTCGAAATCCGCCGCCTACGACGAAGCGAACGAATGGCTGCGCCGCGTGG
>NZ_JAWRXV010000297.1:0-399 GCF_046534875.1 Paraburkholderia sp. SIMBA_054
GGACCAGGCCAAGCGCACGAAAGCGTATCAGGCTGCGCAGCAGATCATTCACGATCAGGCGCTGTGGATTCCGCTCGGTTATCCGACGGCGGCAGCTATCACGCGGACGAACGTGAGCGGTTATCACGTGAGCCCGTTTGGGCGGCAGAACTTCGGGGCGGTGTCGGTGCAGTAATACCGCACGAACATACCGCACGAACCCGAAGCAGCAGAAGCCCGGTCGCCCAATGCAATGCAATGCAGTGCAAACGCGCGACCGGGCTTTTTTTTATGCGTAGGCCACCGACATCGAGCAAGGGCTCACGCCGAAAACCGCATCACGCCATCCGCATCGTGCGTGCGTTTTAACGCGCCCGCCAGCCACAGCAGATGCAAATGCGCGAGCGCCTCGCCCATCGC
>NZ_JAWRXV010000298.1:0-398 GCF_046534875.1 Paraburkholderia sp. SIMBA_054
GCCGGGATAGTAGTTGTTGCCCGCGAGGTGATAGATCGCCGACAGCGTGTGCGCGTTGTGCGTGGCGAACTGCGGATAGACCGCGTCGGGTGCGCCGAGCAGCTTCTTCGCGCACGCGAGATACGACACGTCCGTATAAATCTTGCGCGTGTAGACCGGATAGCCTTCGAGGCCGTCCACTTGGGCGCGCTTGATTTCGGTGTCCCAGTACGCGCCCTTCACGAGGCGCACCATGATCCGGTGACGGCTGCGGCGCGCGAGGTCGACAATGTATTCGATCACGAACGGGCAGCGCTTCTGATACGCCTGCACCACGAAGCCAATGCCGTTCCAGCCGGCCAATTCGGGATCGAAGCACAGCGCTTCGAGCAGATCGAGCGAGATCTCCAGACGGTCGG
>NZ_JAWRXV010000299.1:0-397 GCF_046534875.1 Paraburkholderia sp. SIMBA_054
TTGCGATCGGCGCGCACGAATAAACGAGTGCTGTGACTGGCTGCTTCGTTACGATCGAATTTGCAACGACAAGCTGGTCTCCGGCCGCAACTGTGCCCCGCGGCGTGCCGCCGGGCCCTTTATCGTTCTGCGACACGCCGTCCGTTCCCTGAGGAAATCCGTTATGCGCTGCCTCAGCGATGTCCCACATGGTGTAGACAACGACAGTGCCAGCGCCGAAGCCATTCGGCGCGCACCATGCGCGGGTGACTCCAGCCACCTGCAGCGCCCACTCGACGTAATCGTCGGAATCGCCGCCCTGCGGCGTTCCCTGATAGGCATCCAGCATGCGGCTGCGGAGGTCGTCGTCTATCTCAATGTCTGCGCCGGACTGGACAGTCGCCGTGATGGTGCCTCC